>JAPLMW010000005.1 GCA_026386845.1 Phycisphaerae bacterium | reverse complement strand
TCCCGCGACTCTGAGAGAAGATTTGCCGCTTGATGCTATTCTCGATACATTAAGCAAAAACGACAGCCTTTATTATCCGGTTGTGGACGAGCAGTTCAAACTCAAGGGTGTTGTTACGCTGGCCGGCATCAAGGAAACTTTCGCACATCAGGCAGCGGCAAACTGGCTTTTGGCCTGCGACATCGCTCGTCCCGCCGACGACAAAACGACCTGGAATACGCCGCTGGCCAATGCGATAGAACATATGAAACAATTCGGCCTCGAATATATGCCCGTCGTGTCCGGCGATGATAACAAGCTTGTCGGTGTTATTGACGCAAGAGCAATAAACCGCAAAATCAGCGCCGAGGTTATTAAAAAACACGAACAGGCCGATGAAATGGCAACAATGAAAGTATAGCGAGATAAAAGGCCGCAATTAACGCAAAATCTGTTTTTTCCGCAAAAAACCATTTGCGCTCATCAAATAAACTAAAAATTTTTTATAAACCGTGTAAATCCGTGTTAATCCGTGTCTATAAAAGAGCAGTGTTAATCTGCGTCATAATATTCCGCCTAAAACATATAAAATCGTTCAAAAAAAGAGGTTAATAATATAATAAAAATTTTATAGAAAAGTTAAATATTTACTTTACTTTTAGCAAAATTGTGATATAATATACAAAAGCTCAAATATTAGGCGTTATAAATTGACGTAACCTTCGTGATTTAAAAGGGATACGAAAATGGCAAAGATGAGCGGTATTAATTACCGAACATTGAAAGTAAAGAATCAACTAATCAAACTTGACCCTGATATTTACGTAAAAATAGTGAACACAAATCCCGAATTCCCTAACAAAAAATTTAATATGCACATTAATATCGACAAATTGGGATATGTTTATATTTTCACCAGTTCTAAGCCCTTAAAACGTCAATCGCTTTCTCATTTTGTATTGAATGCTCAGCCCGGCCAGGTTGTTGACCATATCAATCGCTGCAAATTAGACAATCGAAGATGTAATTTAAGGGTGACCGACTTTCGTCAGAATAGTCTAAATACCAAATGTAGAAATAGCACTGGCTTCTACGGAGTTTCTGACAAGAAAGTCAGAACCAATCATAAATATCTAAAAAACAATTATAAATATTATAATGCTGAGTTTATGCAAAGAAATGGCAAACGTCTTACTTTCAGGGCGCCGTTCACGGATGAAGGTTTGATACTTGCCGCTATGGCGAGGGACAGGTTTGTTTTACAGAACGGCGAAGAAAACTACGCAAGGCTGAATTTTGAACATTTTAAATTCAAAACGTTTAAATATCTGTTGTTAAACGCCGACCTCGAAAAAATCAAGGAACAGCTCTATAATGACGACAAAATCTTGCAGCCCAATATCGTTTTGAGAAATAATATCAGCCGCCCTGTCCAACAGAGCCCCAAGCGTTAGCGCGGGGTAATTTTATATCCGTTTCGTGGTTAGCCCCGCCATCACAATGGCAGGGTCAGAGCCTGGAGCGACAGCGACAGGAGGGTTTTTGCATCATTGTTTAGCCGTCGCCATGCCGGCAATGTGTTTAGCCTGCACCCCTGCGGTGCAGGGCCGTCATTCCCGCGAACGCGGGAATCCATTATATGTTTAGCCCCCACTTTCAGTGGGGGTTATCCATTTTCTGAAATTTGTTTTTTCGTGTTTAACCCGCCGTCTGTCCCCCTCTGTGGAGCTTTACCTGTGCAGCAATCCTAAATAATGAAGAATCGTAAGCATCGCCGCAATAGCACCAATAATGCCTATCTTTTTTATCATTGAGTATTTTTGAATGCGGGTATTATCACCTATCTGCAAGTTTTCGGGCTGATGAACACCTCCAAATATGACGTTAGAGTTCTGTATAATGGTGATACTGATAAAATTGTGATTTTCATTTTCCATGTATTATATTTTAAACTATATGAAAAATGCTTGTGGTGGATAAGGTGGGAATAAAGTCGGAATAATGGGGGAGGCTTTATTGATGTCTTTTAGCGATTTCTCTGCCTTTGTCCGTTATTTGATAACCCTTTCGCTTCCCTAATGGCCGGTGTACCAGTCCAATTTTCTCAAGTCGAAGGAGTTTGTCCTTAAGAGTGCCACGTTTTATGCTTGTAGAAGCTGTAATTTCAACCTGTGAAAATGTTTTATTATCGCCGGCGTTCAATTCTATTAAAATAGTGAGTTCTTTATCATCGACCGCTATATTTTCAGTATCAGGTTTGTTCTTTGTTTCCCCCGCCTTGCCGCCGCTGGTTGTTTTGCGTTGACTGTTTGTCTGTTTGAGCCAAAATTTCAGATTATCTAAAATATCATTCCAGCTTAAACTTTCGGTATTTTGATTATTACATTTCTGAATTAAGAAGCATTTTATATCAGATAACTTCCTTGAGCCAACAGTCTTGTCTATAATAGTAAGTTCTGCCTGTGTTAGATGTAGCTGAAAACCGCCTATAGATTTTATGAGACTTTTTTCGCACATAGGCGAATAATGCAAAAAACCATCAGCTTTTTGAAGTCCACTTCTGAAAGGATACGCTGGAAAGTACTCTTTTAAATTTTTACTGTTCTCCCTAAGTTTTTTAAAAACATTATCTTCAACATTTGGTTCATTTTTTTTGACTTTTCGCGCGAAACTGTAGATACGGATAATCTTCTTACCTTCAGCATCATAGTTAACAAATGTTTCAGATTTCCGAATCTCGTCTTTTTTTCCCATTTTTCACCTGTCTTGTTTCGGGTCGTCCCGATAATTCGCTCGTCTTTTGCAGTTTTTGCTCTATTGCCTCAATTCTCTTAATCTATGCCTCCACGTTTTTCATTTGGCTCTTTCTTCAATGCTTCAAGTAATTCCTTGAGAGTTTTTGACTCTTCCGATTTTCCGGTAAAGTTTGGCTCTTTCCCAGGCAAATACTTGCCATTTTCAAAATAAACATCATACCCCTGACCATTTTTTGACGGCCTACCCAATATCGCAATATCCATGTTAGTTTCACCTTGCCGAACAGGCACGAAACCGATAAAGCTTGTAAATCCATTGGCATCTTCGCGTACATCATAATTATACCACCAGACTATACCGGTTTCGGTGTCTATCTTGAAACAAACAAGCGGATGAGGAAACGCATTGTTGTTCGACTGAAGATACATAGTACCAGCAAGGCCAATCTGCCGTAAATTGTTCTTGCAGATAACGAAATTGGACTGTTCTTTTGCCTTTCGCATCGCGGGTATAAGAGTCGCCAGCAGCACAGCAATAATCGAAATCACCACCAGCAATTCTACTAACGTGAAACCTTTATTCTTTCTCATAATTCTATTCCTTTTCTCTCCTGACATTATGCACAAATTATATCTGCATTGTCAAGAAAAATCTATATTCTACTCCCTAAAAACATTTCAAAATTATCGTCCTTATTTCTGCCAATCGGCTGCCATTTGTGAAAAATCAACGAATGTATAACTGCTGAGCCAATTTGCGGCTAATATCATTAAATCGTTTATATCGACATGACAATCTTCACTATAATCGCCGGCCATATTACACCTGAACAATTTATTGACTGGTACTTGTTTTTTGGAGATACCCGGCCCGGCGAAGCTGACTATCAAATCCTGCGAATCTATTTTTTCAAAATAGGTAACAACAATCAGATGTTTTCCGGCGGCAAGACTGACAATGCCGCTTCTTTCCTGCATTGTGTGCAAACCATCATTATCGACCACGAGGCTATTGTTTATGTATAACTTGCTGCCGTCGTCAGAATTAGTATAGAATGTATAGTTGCCATCCGCCGGCACTTCAATATAACCGGTAAAGCGAAAAGCGAAATTATTGTCCTGCTGTCGCAGGCCAATATCAAAGTTGTGGGCAGTACCTGTTGCGGTCGGTGTGAGAGAATCAAAGTCAGGCAGCAAATTCCACGTTCCCTCGTAATACTCGTAATTGAGGCCGTTGTCAGCTCTTGTTGCCCAGCCGATGCTTTCAAGCATTGGCGCGATTTCCGGGTTTGCCATAAATAAATTCCAGCACAACTGAGTGCGGTAGTTTTCAATCATTACTATAATCGGCCCCTGGTCAATGGCACAATAACCCGGAGCAAACCAGCTTTCTCCCAGATTAAAGGCATCAACAAAACCAAACGGTCCCCATACGCTGCTGCCATAGGTATGGTAAAAATGTTTCAGTGTCGCGATTGATTCGGTCGGCGTATAAGGAGTTGAACTTAGAGCGGCGGTTGGAGAAATAGTACCGTTGTCTGGGCCGCCCGGCGCCTGTGCTCCATAGCCCCATGGATTCCAACTGGCGGTAAGTCCCCAGACGAGGCTGCTGTATCCTGTAAAATTTCCGGGATTGTCGATGCAATAGGCGCGGTCGATTAGCGCGATGTTTCGGCTGTTCTCGAAATAATTGCAGTAATTGTCGTTTTTGTCGCGAGGGTCAAATCCAAGATGGGTATAATGCGTAAAGAACATCGGCGTTTCATAGGCACTGACCCATTGCGTATAACCGTAATATCTGCTACCGTTTTTATATCCTCCGCTTGCCCAGCCGTTATAGTAGCAGGAAGCGGGTATCGGATGCGTCGGTGAGGCAATGGCCAGCAGATAGGTAATCATACATTCGTTGTAGCCATGGATGGGCATATTTATAACCCAGCCGTAGGTTGGCGACCAGTGCCAGTAAAGCGCTTCGTTGTTCTCGTATCCTGATTCCGAACGACGCAGATACCAATACCAGTCTATCCCCTCCCAAAGGACAGTGGCTTTGCTACGAATCTGAGTTTCGACAGTATCATTAGAATCGAAGTATTGCCGAACGGTGAGCATTCCCTGCGCTAAATAAGAGGTTTCAACGATGTCGCCTCCATTATCTTGCGTGCCAAATGGAATCGTTGCGCCGGTAGCCCCATTAACCCAATGCGACCAGGCTCCGTGATAACGGGGTGTTTTTTCATCCAGAAAAGTCAGTATCTTCAGGACACGCTGTGCAGCATCTGCTCTGGCAACAAATCCACGCTCGGCACCGACACAAATAGCCATTAACCCCATACCGGAACCGCCAATAGCGCAGGTATTGTCGCTATGACCTAAATTATAACCTTCTCTTGCCAGTCCGCTTGTCGGGTGGCCAAAATCCCAGAAGAATCTGAAGGTCGCCTCTTCTACGGAGGTCAGAAGCTGCTCATCTGTCATCGCGTAAGTTGCGGCGGAAACAACATCAGATGGACTGGATTCAATGCCGCCGACGACGGAAACCACGTAATAATATTTTGTCGAGCCGTTTGTACCAAGGAAGTCGCTGTAGACGGCAACATCATCGAGAGATGTATTTATTTTTGTGAAAGGACCCGCTGCAGAATCGGCACGATAGATATTATAGCCGCCTACTCCTGTTACGGGGTTCCAGCGTAAATCTATTCTGCTGTCGTGACCGGTCGCAATCAGACCATTGGGTTCGTCAGGTTCGATACTAAACAATCTTATGTTGTCAACGTACAATGTGCCATTGTCGGCTCCATAATGTTCAAAAACGAGAGCGGAGATGTGGTCCAACGGTCCAGGGTTAAATGAGCTTATATCCATTTCAATTGTGAACCATCTGTTATTTTCAGTCGGCACGATATCGCCGCGGCTCCAGTTGTCCGGCACCCAGTTATCACTCCAGATACCGATAAGACCATCGGCCTCAAATAAAGCCGCTCCGGTCGGTATAAAAACATCGACAAGGGCTTTATCAAAGCCGGCCAAATTGTAGCTCAAACCACTGTGGCGGATTTCGACTTTGTGGTCGGGTTGCCCTGTCCAGGTCGCCTTTAGGACATAACTGCCCTGCGTGGCAGCCGGTGCGCCGCCAGTGCCACCCAGTACTTTCGTGAGCGTCATTCCCGTATCAGGTGAACTGAGGGTAAGGCTTGTTTCACTCGGTTCATAACTTACAACGGTAAGTTCCGAGGCTGACGCTGTCGCGGCTGCTGCCAACATAACCATCAATAACAAATATTTTTTCTTAATTAAACAGTACATAGGTTTTTTTCCTGTATTCTACGGGACTAATACCTTCAACATCTCTGAAATATCGGGCAACGTGGTTTACATCCACAAAACCCAGCTTAGCCACAATCTCCGAGATAGTATCCGATGTTTCAAGGAGCATTTTTGTAATTAATCGTACCTTAGCCAGCTTAATCTCCTGATGAATTGAGTTGTTCAGATTTTTCTTAAATCGCCTTTCAAGCTCCCTTCGGGAAACTGAAACCGATTCGGCGACATCGCTTACCTGAATTTGTTTATTCACATTGTTTCTTATAAAATCGAGTGCCTTTGCCACAACAATATCCGACACCGCAAGCACACTCGTTGACTGCCGGGTTACTATATGAGTAGGCTCTACTATTATTTTTTCACATTTACACCCCGCGCCTTTTCGCATCATTCTATCCAAAAGTCTGGCTGCCTCGTAACCTGCTTTTATAGTATTCAGGGTGATGCTGGATAGCGGCGGTATTGCAAGCTCGCAGTTCACAACATCGTTATCGACACCAAGCACAGCAACCTGCCCCGGAACATCAAGATCTGCAGCTTTGCAGGCTTCTAATATCTGAAGTCCTCTGTCATCGTTGCTTGCCATTATCCCGATTGGTTTAGGCAGTGATTCTATCCACTTTATTATTGCTGTTAACTCTCTTGCGAAAACAGTTTTTGCTTTGTCGGGACAGGAGTAGTAATTGACATCAAAACCTGCATTTTGAATGGCTCTTGTAAAACTTGCCGCCCTTTCGCACGACCAGACCGCATGATTTGTGCCGCAGAACCCAAATTCCTTAAAACCTAATGACAGCAGATACTCCGCTGCCATTTGGCCCATCTTTTCAGAATTTCCAATAATATTTATCCGGCCGTTGTAAACGGTCCCTGTACCTAAAACAATACAGGGCATGTCATCAGGTATTTTTTCCATGGCTCTTGAGTTTTTGGATACACGCACAACCACACCATCCGGCTTAATTTTTTCGATGTCAGATAAAGACTTGTTAACATCATCCGTCTCATGGAAAAACAGCCAGTGACCATTTTGTTTGGCATATTGAGATATGCCTTTCAAAAGCTCTCTGTCGTAGGCTCGATAGCTTTCAATCGCCAGAATTATTTTAGGCAAATCATACATTTAAAATCTCTATTTATTTTCCTGCTGAATAACAGCGGCTTCGGCCGCTGCAAGCCTTCGCTTTTCGAGCAAATCCTTAATTTCGTAAGCACGCTGTTCCGTAAGAGGATATTTTGTCAGCAAAAACGCGCTGAAAAAGCACATTGCCGCCGGCAGACCTATTTCCCAAAACCTCAGCCAAAACAGCGTAGAATCGGACTGAACCGCGAGCTTTTCATTAAAACCGGTAAACTTGAGAAGAAACCCGGATACAAGAAAAGCGCCCGATATTCCGATTTTCCACCACCAGCCGTAAACGGCCTGATAACTGCCTTCTCTGCGTTTGCCGGTAATAAGTTCATCTTCATCGCATATATCTGCAAGCATCGAGTAAACCAGCGAAAACAGTACAAGCATTCCCAAAGATAATGATGCCGTCGGAATTAATACCAGCCATGGATGTGTTTTGCTGTAGCAAACAACTTTGAGTGAATTTCCCAGAGCCATAACAATAAGAAATATCATAACTGTTTTAGACTTGCCCAGTCGCGTGGCTACATATGTCATCAGAAATACACCCGGCAGAGAAAGCGTCGCCCACAACGTTCCGCACCATCCCATCAGAACCGAAGAGGCCTGTTTATCGCCGCCATAAACATAATACAGCATTATGTATTGACTGAAGCCGTTGACGAAATAAAAGCCAATTGTCACAGGAAGAACTATCGCCAGCAGCCATACAAACGTACGATTTTTGCAGGTCATAGCGAAACCATCCCAGAATTTCACCCTCTCCTGATGTTTAACCTGTTCAACGTGGCGTTCTTTACATACCAACGCACAAACAAGACCACCCAAAAGCATCAGGCCTCCCATAACAAGGCCGACATACTTCATACCTTCTACTTCATCTTTAAATATTTTCCTTGTCGCTACAAAGTAGAGCCACGGAGTAGTAAGAGCGCCGACATTTATCAGAAAACTGCAATAGGCGAATAATCGAGTCCGCTCATGATAATCGTCGGTCATTTCATAGCCCAATGCCCCGCGGGGAACATCATAAATCGTGGTGGCGGTGAAGAAAAATAAAGACGCTATCAGGATATAGCCGAATAAAGTATACTCGCTCCAGCCCTTTGGTGCCATCCAAAGCAGCGCAAAAGCAAGGCCGAGAGCAAAAGCTCCAACAAAAATATACGGCCTTCTTCTGCCGAATCTTGAACGTGTATTATCCGACATATTGCCTACTATCGGGTCTGTAATAGCATCCCAGAGTCTTGGAATAAATTGTGCAACCCCCAGAAGAATAGGACTAATACCCAGCCCTGCGTTATAAATAAGCAGCGTCAGATTTCCAAACGAATTAACTGCTACGTTGGTTGACATTGCCCCCAAGCCATAAGCAACCTTCTGCTTCACAGGAATCTTGTCTTGTTCCGAAGTTATGTGATGTTTCGTTTCAGTCATATTTTCTCGCTTTAATTCATCCCTGTTAAAGACTAATCTTTATCGTATTGTTATTTTTATTCAGAGCCGTTTTCAATTTTGTATCTTCAATGACAGCGCCTCCCAAACGGTACGGATTAGGCTCTCTGCCAAATTCGAAATCTTCGCCGTTAATTTCGATTCTTCTGACGCCTCTTCCGCTGCCGCTGACGCAATAAGTAAACTTAACATCGCGGCCGCTCAACTCCATCTGCGAAGTCAAACCATCAAGTTCTTTCGACATCACCGGGTCAAAAATAGTATGTCCGCAGTTATGACGAATCCCGAGAAGATTCGACATTACATTTCTTACAAATATACCCGGCCCGCTTGAATATATTCGCCATCCGCCATTTAAAACAATTTTGCCCGATTTCAATTCTTCGTATCGTTTGTTGACCTCATAGCGACTCGCAAATCCCGCATCAGAACTGCTGTAGTAGCAATTGGACTGCCGTATGTCCGCCTGCGGAATTATTTCCTGTATGCCTATCGGCACAACTTGTCGTAACGCTTTGACAAATGCATCTGCACGACCCAATCGAGCCATCGCCTCTGCGTAACGTAAATGAGCGTGAGTGTACATAAGGCCTATTTCTCGCCCAAAGTAGGGACAGCTTTCCGCCCGCTTAAAGAAACGCTGCAATCCTCCATTATATTCCGGACTGTTGTCCATCAATCTTGCGCCGTCCGGCCCTTTCAATCGCTGCTCTATTATTTCTGAATGTAATTTCGCCTGCTCCGGCGTAAATATCCCGCTTATTATGCCACGAGTCATCGGCAAAAGACTGTAATGAATCCCAATCGTTGAATCGGACGGATGAAGCAGCAAATCAATTCCGCCTTTTTGATTAACAATTCCGAAGCCTGCTACGACACCGTCTTTAATCAGGAAATGATTAAAATCGTTCTGAATCGAACCGCATAATTTATCAAGTTCATCCGCTATTTTAACATGTCCTGCCTTGCGGCAGACTTCCGCGAAACTTCTGAAAGCCTGATAACTTAAAATTACCGTCCAAGAGCTAATCAACTGTTTTTTCAGTTCCTGATTGGCCGGCTGCATCGAGTCGTTCCAGTCGCCTCCATCATAATTTGCCAGCACTGTACCTGGGGCGAAACGGCTGCTTTTAACGTTTTCTATAGCCTTGAGAATATGTTCGTAAACGGTGGCGTGTTCCGCTCGTTTTGGCCCGTTTTCATTGTAGAAAGGTAATTCCTCGTCGAGGAAATGATAATCGCCGCAGCTGCGAATATACTCGCTGACTGCCAGAATCGGCCAGAAAATCACATCCCCGTGAGACTCCGGATACCTGATATTCCTATATCTGTCAAACATCCACCACTGCGGCCAGTTGCCATCGATATTCTGATTTGAGAAAACGATAGAGAGAATATTTTTTACAGTAGAATAATGCTCAAGACTCAATAACATCTCTACCGCGCCCTGGCATACATCGCGGGTACCCCATGCCGCCCCGCCATACTGTTCGAGACCATGAGGCGCAAGATAATGAATCTGCGAATTGTGAACAAACCACGGCAGAATTTCAATTATTTCATTTATCCCGGAAGTTTTCCCGTTTGACAGGAGTTTTATTTTATGATTAGTTTTCTGATTTTGTGATTTAGTTTGCTCTACAAGTCCGCCGCAGATTCGCATCGCAAACTCTTTTGCCGCCGCCAATTCAATTGTCAAAAAGCTCAGTCCCCTGCTTTCCCCGTCGGCAAAAAGCAGTTCATCTCCGCTTGTCTGTTTAATTATCTGGGAATTTTCCAGCCGAACGCTGAAAAACCCGCCGGGATACTTACGAGCCAATTCGCTTTTTTTGCCCGGCACATATTTTAGAATTCTATCGCCGTTATTTTGTTCCTGCTCAAGGCTCCAGTTATGTTCAGACACAAGTTGATTGGAAATAACCCAATCCGGCCGGCAACCCCGGAGAACCAGAAGTTTCAGTGTAATTTCTGCTCTATCCGGCGCCGCCTGCGAAAGAACCTCAAACATCAAATCGCCCTGCTTATAAATCCATCTGCATCCGTTAAGCGACATTTCAAAAGCCGATGGTACTCCTAATTGATAATACTCTCCATTTTGCCGTACAAAAATCCGCTGGCCTGTATGGCGGGGTATATTCAAAAGACTTGAATTTACGGTTAAAAACCGATTGAAATTAACATTACCCTGGGCAATATGAGACTGGAATACACCAAACATATAAGCGGTGAAACTCATATTTGTCTCATCCGGCGTCAAACCGGTTCCTGTTTTCATTATGTGCCCATGAGGCCGATTCGCCCGGAGCTCTTTGCCTCGCAATACAACGTGCTTATTTTCGCCGTAAAAGAAAGAAAGCAACTCACCCTGCAAAAATTCGCTATGCCTGCGATTAGTCCCGAACAAATTATTCAGTTCATCCTCGGTAAGCTTTTCGGAAGCAAACAGCGACGACTCAGTAAACATACTCCTGGTCGGCTCTTCATAATCGTATCCATCAAGCCATGGCTGGTCGGAAAGCTTTTTAAGCTGACCAAGCTTTGAATCAATCAACTCCAAGTCGTCTGATGCGGTAGGAGCAGCATGGTTCTGGCAGAAAATTCCAAAAAATCCAAAATTGCCGCTTTGCCCCGGCTCCAAAACAAACGGCTTTTCCTGCAGCGCGACAACCGCAAACTCCTGCTGGCACAATCCTGCAAGCTCAGATGACGACAAGCTTCGCGCAACTCCTGTTTCCTTGTAGGCCAGCCCATAAAATTGTATTCCATCCGTTGAAAAACTATTTGTTTTAGAAATCGACCCCAGCGCAAGCCATGGAATATTATTTGGGCCATGCTCATTCTGCCTGCAGCAGACGATATGCCCGTGTTCTTTGTGCCAAAGCGGCGTATAATCAATATATTGACTTATATATAATTCATTTTTCTCATTCCCATCAGCACAGGTCAAGCCAATATCCTGCACATACAGAAGGTCAAACTCCTGCCTTTTGCCGTTTACGTTTTCGATTCGCACATCCCACAGCCACGAACTATCTTTTTTCGCAAGTAACAACCTGCAGGAAAATATTACGCCTTCAAATTCTCCCTTAACTTCATAAATATTTTCATTAATAATATGATTACCGGGTCCTTTAGGTCCTAACAATGAAACAGCAGTAATTTCATCTCCTCTTTTCCTCAGATACAAATTGCAGCATCCCGGTTCAAGCGGAGAGCCCTGAATAAGGTTTATCTGCACCGCCCCCTGCTCGATACTTTTTATACTTCCGTTTTCTAATATAGAGAATTTCAGACCCGTGGAATTTTTTATGTTATGAATCTGCTGCTTGTCAATTAATATGTCGTCTTTTAAACTCATCTAATTTCCTGCTTTAATACCTTTGAAGCCGGCACGGATAAGACCCTGCCGAACATTGTTGTTTTGCATCATCAGCTTCCAGATTAACCCGCTGCGGGCATTTTCTACCATTAAAAGCATAGGTCCCTGGGCGATGCCGATTACCTCGTCTGAAATCCAATGCTTATCAATATTAAAACCATCCCAAAAGCCATAGCCGCCGTCTGCGGGTGATTGCCATATCGGCCTGCCGTCTATTTTAAGGTTGCGCATCTCTCGCAATGCAGCAAGTGCGTCATCAGGAACAAATGGAATTGACATTGCGGCGCCATAAGGATGTAACGTACCATATTGTCCCTGGTTATCTTTTGCGCCGCGAGGTGGATGACCCAGCACTACATATTCGTTATTTGGACCGCTGCCGGCTGTGATTCCCCAAAGATTCCTGCCGTAACTTGCATACTCAGATGAATGGTCGCGGCACCAGTCGCGATTAGCCTTAACCGCACGGCAGGTATTTTCGTACCAGTCAACGCCGAGCGAATCAACGCCTGTGTGACGGAAATCATAAAAACAATGCGCGAACATATATGTAAATAATGTGCCGGGATATGTATAAATAAATGGCTGTCCATTTTTGTATTTTCCTACGGGACGATTCCAGTTGGTCATAGTTTCGGGAGGCAGACGGTACACAGAATTCGGCGATGACTGACCCAGCAGCGATATCAAAAGAGTCTCATCTGAATACCAGTCCCATGTTTGTTTTTCAAATTTGCCCGGCCCATTCATATCCCAGGCCATAAAAACTTGTCCATTGGTAGGATTAACAAACGCCGACCAGTCCACACGTGCAAAAAGACGTTCCGCTGATAATCGAACTTCGTCGCCAAAGTATTCGCCCGCCACAATCGCCCCTGCCATCAACAAAGCCGTATCCACCGTAGAAGCGACGTTTTCATAGCCTGATTTCGTTGTATTCCCGTTTGACAAATCTATGAAATGACAAAATACTCCTTTGTGATGGGCGTTGGATTTTTCCAGAGTCCGCAAAACGCTTAATGCCCGGTTTTTCGCCGCTTCATAAGAAACATAACCGCGCTCAACACCTATCGGAAGTGCAGCCAAACCAAATCCTGATGATGCCACACTGCATATATCCTTACCAGTTCTGTCCCGCACAAGGCCGGAAACAGAATTCGCCTCGTTCCAGAAAAACTGAAATGACGCCCGGCTGATTTCTTCCAGCAAACGTTCATCTTCCGCTGCTAACGAAGCGCAGCAAAGCCCGCATGGAAACAAAACACTCGCTATAAAAAAAACAAGGCTTTTCATCCTACTGGACACTCTTGTCTCCGGAAATTCGGTTGTTATGTTTGCCGCAGCCGCACGATTCACGAACTATGAGCCGTGCTTTCATTACAACTTTCGTCGGCTCTGAAACCAGGTCTGCCAAACGGTTCAAAATCATCCTGACCGCCAGCCGACCGATTTCTTTGGTTGGGATATGCATTGTAGTAATCTTCGGCCTCCGATGTATCGCGATATCCGAATCATCAAAACCAGTTATTCCAACCTGCTCAGGAACCCTGATTCCCTTATCCATCAGGGCATCAATGATGCCGCATGCGATATCGTCATTTGCCGCTACAACACCATAATGCTCCTGGGACTCGATTAGAGGATATATCTTCTCTTCTGCAATACGATAACCCTCGTCATAACTGTAATTATTGCCGAAGAACTGCCTGCCCTGGGCATCCTGGCCGATTGACTTAAGTGCGTCGGAAAAACCCTGGGCTCGTGCGAACGTATCTAGATTACTTTTGGAACTGCCGACAAAAAACATTTTTGTGATTCTGTGTATATCGATAAAATGCTTTGTCGCTTCAAAAGCGCCAAGTCGGTTGTCAAGAAGTACGTTATCAAGTCTCCAGACATTCACATCTCTGTCCAGAATTACCAGTGGTCCATTGATATCTCCAATTTCCTCAAGCACTTCATCGTATAATTCGGAAAGCATAAGTATCGCACCGTCGGTTCGCCCTTCCGAACACAGCCGGCTGACTGCTTCTATCTGGGCTTCTGACTCTTTGGCCTTAATAACCATTATATGAACGCCATTTGTCTGTGCTTCTTCATGGGCACCTTCCATCAGCATCGAAAAATACTGGCCCTCAAAATCAGGTACAATTAGTCCTATCGTATCAGTCCGTTTTCTACTCAGTGCCTGCGCTCGGCTATTGGGATGAAAATCCAAACGGCGGATGGCATTTTCCACCTTACGTCGCGTCTCAGGCGCAACCCGACCTAAACCGTTTACAACACGTGAAACTGTGGAAATTGAAACCCCCGCCACTTTTGCAACATTATGAATTGTTACACTGCCTGTTTCAGTTATCATATTTTATCCTCACAAATTTACCCTATTATCCGGTATCCGGCGAAATATACGCCTGATTCCTATAAAAGCCTTTTTACCATTTTTCCATATTTTTGTCAAGATAAATTTTTAAGACCTTCCAAACCCACAACCATACAAATTATAAAAAAAGACAAATAAATACAAATTATTATGAATTTAAAAACTGTAAACGTCTTAAAAAAACCATATTTTTTGCGAAATTATCGCATTTTTACGCATTTTTTAATTTTAATATACAATCTTATTTTGTTAATCAACCCTTCGGCTATTTTATTCATTACCGCTTTTTTCTTGACTTTTTAAGGGTGTTTAAGAAGAATGTATTTAGTAAAAACGTTTTTATGATTACCCTATATAAAGAGAGAAATCTGTTATGAGAATATCAGCATTTATCTTATTATTCGCCTTATTTTCAACCTGCGCTTTAGCTGGTCAGTGGTGTATCAGTCAGGAATTTGCAAACATTGTGGGACCAATCAGTTATAATATTAAACGCGATACGAACGGCAAAGTTATACTTAAATTGAATTACACCAAACAGCCACCGAATGGCTTTGCCGTCCCTGCAGGAACAGAATTAAAACTTTAGGAGATAAAAAATTGATACCATTGGCATTAAAACAAAAACAGCAACAGACTTGCGGATTGTCTTTCAACGACCAGTCTTTTCAACGCAACGGCCAAAGCTATTTTATTTTAAGCGGGGAGATGCACTACTTTCGCATCGATGCCGAGTTGTGGCCCAAACACTTGCAGCTTATAAAACAGGCCGGCTTAAATACAGTCTCATCTTATGTGCCCTGGTCTCTGCACGAACAAATCGAAGGTCAGCCTGATTTTCAGGGAAAGTACGCTCCAAACCTCAATCTCGAGCAGTTCATCAAACTTTGCAAAAAAATGGAATTGAATCTTATACTCAAGCCCGGCCCATACATTCTTGCTGAACTGGCTATGCACGGAATCCCGCGATGGTTTTTTGAAAATTATCCTGATGCTCTGGCCTGTGATGCCAATGGTAAACCTTATCCTGTCAAATATACCTGTCTGACACATCCCGATTACAAACAAAAAGTAATGCAATGGTACGATGCCGTAATGCCGCTTATCGCCGCAAACCAGCTTTCCAATGGCGGCCCGGTAGCTTTGGTGCAGGTCTGTAATGAAGTCGGCATGTTCCAGTGGCTCAACGGCTGCGGCGATTACAGCAGTACATCAATTAAGGCTTATCGTGAATATCTGAAAAAAACATACAAAACCATCTCTGCGTTAAATGAACGCTGCGGTACAAATTACCGCGATTTTCAGGAAGTTGTCCCCCCTGCCGGTGAGGTAAAAACAAAGGCTGAGCATTTCGCGTATCAGGACTGGGAAAGTTTTCATCGCAACTTTTATGCTGAATATATTGGCTGGCTTATACAAGAAATACGTCAACGCAAAGTAAATGTCCCGCTCTTTCACAATGTGCCCGGCTGGGTCTTTTCAAGAGCCAAAAGTATGCCAGTGTGTCTGTCGATGTATCATAAATTATCACGGCTCTATCCGAATATTCTGCTCGGCGTTGACCATATTCCGGAAAATCCATCGTATAGAAATTTTCATGATGACAGAATTATCAACGCGATGACAAAATCCATACAGGGCAATCGCGGGCCGAGTTATGTAGCAGAATTACAGGCAGGCACGCGAGAAGCGAATGTTCGGGTATATCCGAATGAAATGGAACTATTCTATAAGGCTTGTTTGGCAAATGGCGCAGTCGGTATGAATTATTATATGTTCAGCGGAGGCGAAAATCCGCCCGGCTGGGGCATTTACGATTCAGCGTTTTATCTGCAAACGCCGGTTGATGTTCAGGGCAGAGTCGGCGAAAGTTATCCTGTGATACAGCGAATCAGCGATATTGTTAAAACACACGGCCAGAGGCTGTGCCAGTGCAGCACAAATGCAAAACAGGCATTGGCGTTTTATCCGCCATATTATTATCGCGAATTTCTCAACCCAATATTCGGCGGAGAAAATTTCGATGACGGCTCGTCTGTCGGGCGCAAACTCGACCCGCGAATGGTTACAGATGAGCTGCTTTTTGATGGCGTGGGCAAACTGCTGGCAATGGATAATCAGGAATATGATTTTGCAGATATTACGGCCGGCGATGTGAACCAGCTCAATGGTTATGAACAAATATGGACGGCTTTTACTGAGCAGATGGACGCGGAGTGTCAGAAGAAATTATTGGTGTATGTTCGCAATGGCGGACATTTAATATGTTTTCCGACTTTGCCGAAATTTGACCTCAATGCTATGCCCTGCACGATTTTGACTGATGGTCTGGGCGTAAAAACGGAACAGATATTCGAAAATTCCGATGGCATAATTTATTGGACAGACACAAACCAGCCTATACACGCCATAGGTTATATTGAAACCTTTAATGCAAAATCTGCTGATATTATCGCACAGACGCAAAACAAAAAGCCGTGTGGAATTAAAGTAAGCTGCGGCAAAGGCTCGGCGGTGATTCTCGGCACAGGATTTATTTATCAATCGGCGGCTCACAAATATGCGTGGCAAAAATTAAGTCTTGCCGGCAATTTTAAGGGACGATTTGCCTGCGATAACCCACTTGTTGTAACTCGCACACGCCTGCACAAAAACAGCGGCGGATACTTTTTTATGCTGAATTATCACAATCAGGATATTAGAACGAAAACAAATTTCGGTGGAGAAATTTTTCTGCCGGCGTTTGGCGGGCTTGTGCTGCCGTTTGATATGCCCGTTTCGGACGACTTTACGATTGTGAACACAACTTCCGAGATTATGAACATTGAAGCGACTGACCGCGGAATAAACATAGAAGTCAGCGGCAATGAGAACACGCCGGGGCAGATTTGTCTGGACACTGCGAAAACAATAAAAAACGTTCTGCTAAATGATAAGTCGATACCATTTGAACAATCTTCACGAAAAGTAAAAATATATTACGCCCATAGTAAGACAGCAGACCCAATCACAATAAAGATATTCTGACGGAGCGGAAAAACTTTAAAAAAGGAATTCGATATGATGCCTGTCAATCGTGTATTACTGCGCATTTCTTTCCTGGTGTTTTTTATAGTTTTTTCAACCGGAAAAACAAATGCTCAGGAGCAGATGCTTGATGACTTTGAAACGCCTGGGGGCTGGAAGATAATTGTTTCCGACGGTGTTACGCTCAACATCGCCTCGGATAAGGGCTTCAGCGGCAACGCAATACGGCTCGATTTCAATTTTGTCGCCGGTGCAGGCTATGCAATCATTCAAAAACATATTCCCATCAGTCTGCCCGACAACTACCGTTTTACTTTTTACCTGCGGGCTGATGCGCCGGTCAATGACTTTGAGTTCAAACTTTTAGACCCGACCGACAATGTATGGTGGAACAAAAAGGTTAATGTGGAGTTTCCGCACGACTGGCAGAAAACAGTCATCAGGAAACGCAACATTTACTTTGCCTGGGGAACCGACAACAGACCGCTCAGGAAACTCGACCGCATCGAATTTGTCGTTTCAGCAGGCAAAGGCGGCAAAGGTTCGATATACATAGACAATTTGACCATAGAGCCTATTGACAAATCAAATAACAACGCACTCCCTGTCGCCGCCTCCTCCTCTGCTGCAAAAAATGCGAGTCCGGAAAATGCGATTGACAGCAATCAACAGACGGTATGGCGAAGCAGTCCGGGCAAACGCCAGTGGTTTCTGCTTGATTTTAAAAAGGCCGCAGAATATGACAGCATAGTCATCAACTGGGACGATGCCTATGCGGCAGATTATCAGGTGCTGACTTCAAACGATGGTCAGAATTTCGATCCGGTCTTTCACGTACGAAATGGAAACGGCCAGAGAGACTATATCTATCTGGGCGAGTGTGAATCGAGATTCCTCAAGCTTATTATGAATTCAGGCCCCAAAAAATATTACGGTATCTGTTCGCTTGAGGCAATACCGACAGATGCAAACTCCACACTGAACAAACTGTATGAAAGAATTGCCGCCGATGCCGCTGGCGGACATTTCCCGAAGTATTTCGATAAAAAACAAACATACTGGACGGTTGTAGGGCCGGAAGGAAACAGCAAAAAAGCACTTATAAACCAAGAGGGCGCAATCGAAACCGACAAGGCAGGATTTTCTCTTGAGCCGTTTCTGTTTGTCAACAATCATCTTATTACCTGGGCTGATGTCTCGACGGCTCAATCGCTGGAGAACGGCTATCTGCCGATTCCATCGGTCCTCTGGCAGCACAAAGACATTGAGCTTAAAATTACGGCATGGGCAGCAGGAAAACCGGGGTCGTATTCTCTTTTCTCGAACTATCGGGTCTCGAATCCGACTGAGCGGACAATCCGCGGCACATTTTTTCTGGCAATAAGGCCTTTTCAGGTACTTCCGCCATCGCAGTGGCTGAATCTCGTCGGCGGCACAACTAAAATAAAAAACATCAATTTTGACGGAGACAAAGTATCTGTTGACGACAGGTCGATAGTGCCGCTCGCAAAACCAGATAGGTTTATCACGGCGGAATTCGCAGATGGAGATATCACTGAATATCTAACCTCTTCAAAAACGCCCGCCGGCAGCAACATTTCTGACCAAACCGGCCTTGGTTCTGCCGCTTTAGGATACAGCTTTAAGCTGAAACCGAAACAGTATATTGATATAGTTTTTGAATCGCCGTTCGATGGCGCATCTCAATTACAGCAGGTGGCTGCGGACGAGCGAATGGCTTTTGCCAGGCGAACGTTCGATGACGCAAAAACATCCTGGCAAGGCAGGCTCGACAGAATCGATATCACGCTTCCTGCGTCAGCGAAGCAGATTGTTCAGACTCTCAAGACGAACATCGGATACATCCTCATTTGTCGAAATGGCGCCGCTATTCAGCCTGGCGCCAGGACGTATGACCGTTCATGGATTCGTGATGCCTCTTATACATCGGCAGCGCTTCTGCGAACCGGAAACTTTGCGGAAGTGCGTGAATTTATCGACTGGTATGCCTGGTATCAGTACCCAAACGGCAAAATACCCTGTGTGGTCGATTGGCGAGGAGCAGACCCGGTTAATGAGTACGACAGCACGGGGCAATTCATTTACGTAACGGCGGAATACTTTCGATTTACACATGACAGGGTGCATTTACGAAAGATGTTCCCAAGAATTATTAAAGCTGTCGAATACATAGAATCTCTGCACAATGAATGCAAAACAGAACTTTATCTTTCAGGAACTCCGGAGCAGCAGGCGTGCTACGGATTAGTGCCGGAATCCATAAGCCACGAAGGGTATTCCGCTAAACCGATGCACTCGTATTGGGATAACTTCTATATCATAAAAGGACTAAAAGACGCGGTGGAGATAGCCAATGCGCTCGGCGAAAAACAACTTGCCGAGAAATGGGCTAAACATCTTGAAGAATCTCAGAGGAATTTGTACGCCTCGATGCGAAAGGCAATAGCGAACAAGGGGATTAACTATATTCCGGGCTGTGTCGAGCTTGGCGATTTTGATGCAACATCAACGGCCATCGGCATCTTTCCCTGTGGTGAACTTAATCGCATACCGCAGCCGTTCCTGAATAATACTTTCGATAAATATTTTGACAATTTCACTAAACGACGCGACGGCAAAACAGAATGGAAAGACTATACCCCTTATGAAATTCGCATTATCAGTGCGTTTATCATTATGGGAGACAGAGAAAGAGCTAATGACCTGCTTAACTATTTCCTTAAAGACCGCCGGCCTCTGAGCTGGAATCACTGGGCAGAAATCGTCTGGCGTGACCCCAATGAATCTAAATTTATCGGTGATATGCCTCATACATGGGTCGGCTCAAGTTATATAAACGCCATAAGGACGATGTTTGTATATGAACAGACTGCGGACAGTGCGCTCGTTATTGGTGCAGGGATACCTGAAGAGTGGCTGAAGGAAAAAGAGCCGATTGCCATCATAAATTTCCCAACATATTATTGCACATTCAGTATGTCGATGCAAAAAGCTGACAACAGCGTAATCGTTGACATCCAGACGAAAAACAAGATTTCGCCCGTTAAGGTCGTATTGAAATCGCCATTGGCATCGCCGATTAAAAGTGTTGTGGTCGATGGAAAAGCAATAACATCTTTTACGTCTGACGAGGCGATGATTGACGATATTCCCTCTCGGGTGGTTATTTACTATTGAAAGCGTGTTTTATTAGAGCCGTTGGTGTATAACCGACAAGGAGATATTTTATGAGGAAAAATGTTTTATGCGTTTCAGGTAGACGTAAAGTCGTTCCTATTGAACCTAAGCTTTATCAGCTTCTTCTTGATGTCTTTGAGCAAGCCCAGGAAAATGAAAATCGAATCTGTCCTGTTTCCCGGCATGGACTCTGGCGGAACTTCCAGGTATATCGCAAGCGAGCAGGACTGGAAAAGTGGAAAGATGCTTTCAAGGTTATGCGAAGAAATTGTGAAACTGACTGGGCACAACAATACCCGCAGTACGTAGTATCGACATGGATCGGCCATAACATTCAGGTATCTGCACGGCATTATCTGCAGGTTCCAGCGGAGCTATACAAGAAGGTTGCCGCCACAAACTTAGCTCCAACTGCCACAAAAACTGCCACAAAATCAAAAACTGAGCTGAGCGAGAGAAAATAAAGTTTTTGTAACTTGTGGAATTGCAAGAGATTATATTAATGGGCGATATAGGGTTCGAACCTACGACCTCCTGCGTGTCGAGCAGGCGCTCTAACCAACTGAGCTAACCGCCCCATATATTGTTCATTATCATCTTTCCCGTAATGAAAAACAAGGGAAATATATTTACTGATAACCGAGTTTCTGATAACTGATAACCGATAACTGAATTGCTATCTCATTTCCTCAATACTTCAAAAATCTCTTTATA
The DNA here is from genome assembly GCA_026386845.1 of Phycisphaerae bacterium. Taxonomy (GTDB): domain Bacteria; phylum Planctomycetota; class Phycisphaerae; order Sedimentisphaerales; family UBA12454; genus JAPLMW01. The sequence continues at coordinate 4,847 of JAPLMW010000005.1, read as the reverse complement.
TTTCGGGTCAATATGCTGCGGTTTCGTCCAAACAGCAAGTTCAAGGCTCTTCCTGCATGGGCAATTGTCGTCACAGAGGTTTTCGCCGGACTGCAAAACAGCCTTAATCAGTTCTATCGCGTTAGCGGTCGCTTCGTTAAGATTGCCTATGATTTCCCCTAAAAGCGTTTGGGCGTCCTTTTTTTCATTTGGCTCGCGCCAGCAGTCATAATCGCTGACAAGAGCAATAAGAGCAAAGCACATTTGCGCTTCTCTGGCCAGTTTCGCCTCCGGCATCGCGGTCATCCCGATAAGTTCACCGCCCCACTTTTGATGCATAAGAGATTCCGCCCTCGTCGAAAACTGCGGCCCTTCCATACAGACATAAGTTGCATTCGAATGCACTTTCGACTTAATACTTCCTGCGGCATTTACAATCGCGTCTCTTAGTCTGCCGCAATAGGGATTCGCAAGCTCGCTATGCACAGCGGCAATATTATCAAAAAAAGTATTCTGCCTTTTAAAAGTCTTGTCGATTACCTGACCTGCTATCGCAATATCCTTCGGCCGGATGTCCTTTTTAAGAGAGCCGACAGCGCAGCTTGATATAACAGTGGTTACGCCGAGTTTTTTTAACGCGAAGATATTTGCCGCATAAGGAACGGTCGATGGACTAAACCGGTGTCCGTCGCCGTGTCTGTTTATAAAGGCTATCCGGGCGCCGGAAAATGTGCCGGTCAAAATCTTTCCGCTCGGCGAACCATAAGGGGTATCTACCGCCGTTTCGCTGAAATTTACAAGCTGCTCCTGCACTGCATCGCCAAGGCCTGAACCGCCTATTAATCCGATTAATGGTGAGCTTGCCTGCCCTGAGCTTTGCCGAAGTGTCGAATCCACCAGTGGTGAGCTTGTCGAATCCATTCGTTCTGTCATTTTTTATAATTTCCAGTCTGAAGTGCCCTTAACCAATTTGTTTTGAATAACCATACCGACAAAGGTAGCAAATATCAGCATAGCAGGCAAAAACCAGTCATAATTGAAGACTAACGAACGGATAAAATCGGCCTTTTCTGTCTGATGCATCTCATAACGATATAGAAGCGCCAAAACTCCTACGATTATTAAACCGGCGCCTCCAAGGCTCGTAAACATCATTACGGCAATTTTGAAAACTATAAACGAAATCATACCGCCTGCGACAATACCGATAATTGCCCCTGCCCAGATAAACTGCTGCGGCAGCCCGCAGGCATACCAGATTCCGCTTGTAAGTATTCCGCCTGCCACGGCTCCGAGAATACTTACCGCCCATTTCATAAGGGGTATAGACAGAACGGCAAGCAAAGCCAGGCCTATTATTCCGCCCCACAGAACCGAATTTGGCGAAGTTATCATTCCGCCGACCCTCATACCCGCGAAAAGCCCAAGCATTCCGAAACAAACCACTGTAATCACCTTAAAGACTCGCCAGCCATAGAAGAGATAAACAGCTCCGAAAGATACGGCTATAAGGGCCTGTATCCAGCTTAGAGAGGTTACCTGTTCCCAGATTAAATCGACAGGAACAACGTTGGCGGATTTGCCGCTTGCTTGAGCGAGAATAAATAGAGCATCCATAATTATTTTTCTCCTTTTTCTTTGTCCGCCGGCTTGGCCGATGAAACCCTGGCAAAAACAGACGGCGAAAGAATAAGTTGTATTATTGCTCCGAAAATTACCATTGCTCCAAAAGCCATAGCATAAAACCGCGGCTTATCCGCGATATAAGTTATTGGCCTTGAGCCTTTGTAAAAAAGCAGCATAATCATTCCAGTAAAAATAACCGCTGAGCCAAGCGCTGAAGAAACAACGGCAATAAACAATCGCGGAAACATCAAAACGGCAAGAACTGCGATTACCGCGGCTGCACCCGCTCCGGCGAAACTGATTATGCCCGCCGAGGCAATTGCGATTTTGGCTCTGCCGATAAAATATTCCGCCATTTTAACATTAATTTCCAGCACCGCGGGAGCGGGAATAGGGATACTGCCTATTTCATACTCCGACCAGGTCGGATAAGAGGTAAAATTATCCGCAGTATTATAAGTTTTATTTGCCAAAATTATCATAATAATCAAAGCGCCGACAATGGCGCCGAATATTCCAAACACAATCCTGTTAATAATCACTCCTGCCAGCAGGCCGATTGCGCAGGCCGTTAGAACCACGCGAGCAGAACCGCTAATAACAAGAACACCTGTTCCTGCTATCATCGCTCCCGCAAGCGCTCCGACTATTCTGCGCCACCGCAGACCTGCAAGCCAGATGCACAAGCCCATCAGAACAACTAATATTCCGAGACCCGTCAGAAACTGCCCCTGAAATTTCTGGGCAAGACTCTGATAATATTCTAATGCTTCGAGCATAGCAGTCTGCAAAAATGGTTAAAATAGGAGCTATGTCTATTATCGGCCTTCTACGTGCAAAGCCTTGAATTTGGGTAATTTTGCGGAAAAGTATCTGAAAATGAGGATTTTAACATAACAAATGCGGATGAGAGGAGTCGAACCTCCATTCCCTTTCAGGAACAAGAACCTGAATCTTGCGCGTCTGCCAGTTCCGCCACATCCGCTAAAAAGGCAATGATTAAATTAACATAATTTTCGTACTTTATCAACCAATTCCTTAACGTGCTGAACCGAAAGATTAAAATCCTTTTTCTCTTTTTCATTAAGAGTTAATTCTATAACTTTTTCCACGCCGCCGGCGCCTATTACTGCCGGCACGCCGACGAAATATCCGCCGACGCTGTATTCCTTATCGCAGTATGCGCAGCACGGCAAAATAGCCTTCTTATCGAGCAGAATAGCCTCAGCCATTTTGACCGCCCCCGCCGCCGGTGCGTAATACGCGCTTGTGCCCATCAGATTTACTACCTCAATTCCGCCCATTCGCGTCCTTTGCACAATATCCGCAATTGTTTTTTCATCTAACAATTCCGTCAGCGGTTTCCCCGATACGGTGGCAAATCTCGGCAGCGGAACCATATCATCGCCATGTCCGCCCATAATAAAGCATTTAATATCATCGGCGCTGACGGAAAGTTTTTCAGAAATAAAATACACGAACCTTGCCGTATCAAGCACCCCTGCCATTCCCATTACTTTATTCTTCTTAAAACCGCTTACTATCGCGGCGGCATTTACCATCGCATCGAGCGGATTGCAAACGACTATTACGAAACTGGCCGGCGAATATTTTGCGATTTGCTGCGTTACACTTTTTACAATCTCGGTATTTTTCATAAGTAAATCGTCCCTGCTCATACCGGGTTTTCTCGGCAATCCGCTTGTAATTATAACTATATCACTATCGGCGGTTTGCGCCCAATCGGTAGTGCCGGTGATTTTGCAGTTGAAACCGCAGACAGGCCCGGCCTGAGCCATATCGAGGGCCTTGCCCTCGGCAAGTCCTTTGACAATATCAACAAGGACAATATCCGCCAATTGTTGTTTAGCCGCGATAAAAGCCGCCGTCGCGCCGACGTTGCCGGCACCGGCAATTGTAATTTTCTTTCGTGCCATTAGTTTATCTCCGTTAAATATCTAATATTTTTACCACAGAGAACAGAGAGAAACAAAGAAAAAATTCATTATAAATATGAGGGCGGGGCTAAGCATGGCGAAGAAATTTTTGAAACCGAAGAAATATAAAATTCAAATCCGACAGAAAGTTCGAAAAATAACATATTACATACTATTTTATTTTTTGTCGCTCCATAGGTATTTATTTAATAAATCAAAAACAACTTTTCTGCCTTCATTTGTTATTGCTCCGCCGAAATAAAGTCCCTTATCAATTAAATAGCGTTTTGTTTGATCCGATATTGCTGTAACAAGCCAATCAAACATTTGTTCACTGGATTTTTCTGTATTTTCTTTATGTCTCCATGGTGTCCTGCGAATCAGACTAACTATTTCATTTGCAACCCTAAGATTAATATTATTTATATCTTCTTCTTTGAGTTTATTTAAATCCGCCTTCTCTGCTTTAACTTCTTCCAAACGATTTTGCAACTTCTGAATTTCACCAATTACTTTATTTTTTTCTTGTTCCTGTAATTGTGCCTTTGTGGCAAGACTAGTCAATTCAGTATTGTATTTTTGTTGAAGTTGCTTAATTTGTTGGTCTTTCTCTTCTATGTCTTTTTTGAGCTTCTCATCATCAAAAGGGATTTTATTTAATTGGTCTCGCATTCCAACTAATCCTTCGTCCATATGCCTAAGTTTTTCTCCAAAACCGGATTCTATTCGACCAAGTAGTTCGCTGGTATCTTGAGTAAACTTATATACATTGTCATAAAATTGGTAACTTGTATCAGTTGCTTTAAAATAAAAAGCTACAGCTAATGCAATTGCAAATAATGCTAATATTAAAGCCAACAAATCTGAGAAATCAAAATTGCTAAAATCAACATTAAATTTAGCAAAAGCTATTCGCCACGTAATGACGCCTATAAAAATTATAATAATAAATTCTCTTATAGTTTTAAGAATCTTTGAGAAGAACGAGTTACTTTCATTTTCCTTTACAATATTCTTAAATAGAAAATTATTTACAGGCATATTATTCATCCTTAAAATGATTAAAAATTCATTAAAAATATCAATCCATTGTTGCCCCTCAAAGAACTGCGCCAAATTATAGCCTTAAAAAATTGTCAGAGCAAGGCACAAAAAATCTAAAACAGGTAAACGTGGGGCTGTTGAAAAAGTCCACGCTATCCGATATAAATTATACACACATTGTAAATAAAATTCCACCTCATCACAAGGAGGCAATAAGATGATAGGCAATCAGGAACGCTGGCAGGAAGATTTATTCGTTGC
>JAPLMW010000028.1 GCA_026386845.1 Phycisphaerae bacterium | reverse complement strand
GAATCCGGATCGATTCAATCATCTTAAGCTATTTCCGAATTCAGACTGGGAGCTCGGCAAATGGGACAAGACTGATATTATTGGGTTCCTGATTTCAATTGTGATTGCATTTGGAATTGTCGGATTGGTTTTCCTGATAGTGGAAATTGGCAAATAACTGGTATTGCGTTGACTTATAGGCCTCAACATGGCGAGTTAAGGAGTCTAAGGTGCTATGAACATAGAAAGAATATATCGTCATTCTTATTCACGAATGGTCTGGATAGGATTAATGTTTCTATTATGTACGACGTATCCCCTCTTGGCCGAGGTAAGAGTTCCATCGATATTTGGCGACAATATGGTAATTCAGCAGGATGCAAATATTCCTGTCTGGGGCTGGGCAGATAATGATGAAAAAGTAACCGTATCGGGAAACTGGAGCAAAGACTCAGTAATCGCTACGGCCGGCAAGGATGGCCGCTGGACCGTCAAACTCAGGTCTCCCAAGGCCGGTGGACCTTACGAATTGAAAATTCAAGGCAGTAATCAGCTCGTTTTCAAAAATGTTATTGCAGGGGAGGTGTGGGTGTGCGGCGGACAGTCAAATATGTCGTTTGAACTCAGCAGATGTTCTAACGCTGCGTCAGAGATTGCAAAGGCCGCTAATCCCAACATTCGCCTTTTCAAGGTGATAAGTCCGAATTCAGTTTCAGGTCAGCCTGCGGATCAGCGTCAGACGAATTGCCAGGGCCAGTGGCAGGAATGTACGCCCGAAACAGCGGCAAAATTTTCAGGTGTAGCCTATTTTTTTGCTCGAGAATTGACAAAAGCCAGCAATATACCAATTGGATTGATACAAGTCAGTGTCGGCGGTACTGCCGCGGCTACATGGATGAGTCAGGAAACCCTCAAGTCGGATCCTGACTTTGAACCTATTCTTAAATCTTATGCGGAACTGGTTGCGAATTATCCGCAGGAGAAAAAAGTTTATGAAGAGAAGTTGGGAATATATAAAACAAAGCAGGAAACGGCGAAAGCATCCGGTAATGAATTCAAAGAGGACCCGCCTAAAGCTCCTTTGGAACCATATCATTTTAAACGCCCTTCGGCACTATATAATCGATATGTGGCCCCGATACAGCCTTATGGAATCAAAGGTGTTATATGGTATCAGGGCGAGTCTGACTCGGGCAGATGGCTTATATACCGAAAACTCTTTCCCGCCCTGATCAGAAATTGGCGAGGTGACTGGGGTCAGGGAGATTTCCCATTCTTGTTTGTGCAATATGCCGGTTTCGACAACGACAAGGCAAACAAATGGCCTTTACTGAGGGAATCACAGGCAATGGCGATTTCTGTACCAAATACCGGCATGGCATCTGCGATTGATTTAGGCGAACCTAATGACATACATCCGCCGCGAAAGCAGGAGGTTGGAGCAAGACTTGCTGTTGTTGCACGGGCATTGGTATATGGTGAAAAAATTGAATATTCCGGCCCTGTTTTCAAACGGATGGATATCAATGACGGCAACGCTGTGCTTGAATTTACGCATATCGGCACCGGGCTCGAATTTCGGAATTTGCCGGCAACCGGATTTCAAATTGCCGGTCAAGATAAAAATTTTGTTCCGGCGAATGCCACATTGGACGGACATAGGATTATAGTTTCCAGTCCGAAAGTTGCTAAGCCAGTCGCTGTAAGATATGCCTGGAATAGATATCCGCAATGCAGTCTTTATAACAAAGAAGGTTTGCCTGCTCTGCCATTCAGGACAGATGACTGGGTAGATTCCAATATGCTTGATAACCCGGCAACTGCAGCATCTTCAACAACCGCACAGGAAAAAGATGCCAATACAGCAGCACAGATACGTCAAGATGCCAATGGACTTCCTGTTGAAGTCAAAGTAATAAAGGATATGGACTATCTTGGCGCAGATCGCAAAGAAAAGCTTGACTTATACTATCCCGCACAACCTGTGACGAAAAAACTGCCTGCTGTTATTATAATTCACGGCGGCGGACTGGTAGAAGGAGACAAAGTTCGTAATCGTGAGATAAATATCGCCACAACTCTTGCAAAGGCTGGATTTGTCTGCGCCAGTATAAATTATAAATTGGGACCGAAGAGTTGGCCCCAACATCTGTATGATTGTAAAATCGCAGTGCGATTTCTTCGTGTAAATTCAAATAAATATAATATCGATGCCAATTCCATAGGTGTCATTGGCGGCTCGGCGGGCGGATATCTTGCCGCAATGGTCGGACTCACGGGAGATGACCCGGAATTTGACCCTGTTCAGCCTTACACAGGTGTTTCAACACGCGTTAAGGCTGTTGTTGATATGTATGGCGTCTCAAATCTGCTGACGCGACGGGAGACTTCACCTACAGGCGAACCAAATGGAGTACTGAAAGACGGTGCAACACCTACGGTACTTGGATGCGGTCGCAATGAATGTCCGGAATTATGGAAAAAGGTTTCCCCTGTCAGTCATATAAGTAAAAATGCCCCGCCATTTTTAATTCTGCATGGCACAAAAGATACAACTGCAGATTACAATCAGTCCATCGAATTCGACCAGAAACTCAGAGAAAATAATGTTCCAAGTGAACTTCATCTTCTGTCAGGATTAGGGCATACTTTTGACCTTCAGCCAAACGGTTATGACCTGCGACCTATGGTTATAAAATTCTTCGATACACATCTTAAATAGATAAGGATAAAGTTATGCGTGCAGTCATTAAACGATATGTGATTTTAGCGGTATTCGCACTGGCGGCAGCACAACTGCAGGCTGTTACGTATTATGTGGATTCCGTAGATGGAAACGATACATACAACGGCACCAGCGAAGGTACTGCGTGGAAAACACTCGCTAAAGTCAACGCCAAGACATTTGCGGCGGGGGACTACCTTCTTTTCAAGGCGGGCGGTATCTGGATAGGCCAGCTTCATCCCCTTGGCTCCGGGGCGGCCGGTCCTCCTATTAACCCGATCGTTATTGATATGTACGGCGACCCAAATGCCGGAAAACCGATTATTGATGGGAACGGTGTAATTGGTAATGGCGCGGTTTATTTATACAATCAGAAGTATTGGGAGATTAATAACCTCGAAGTAATCAATGATGCAAACAGCGGCGGCGACAGGAGAGGAATTTATCTTGCCGCATCAAACTTTGGGACAGTGCAACATTTATATGTGCGAAATTGCTATATTCACAATATAAAGGGCAAAATCGGCACGGATGGTGACCTTGAAGCCAAACGGACCGGCGGCATAGTTGTGGAAACCGTTGCTGATAATACGACGCCTACTCGGTTTAACGATATTCTCATTGAAAACTGTGTGATATCAACGGTTGACCAACAGGGAATCGCCTTGAACAACAAGGTTGCATCAACTGATTATCCCGGTACGACTTATTGGGATAGACGAAAGTTTACGAATGTTATTATTCGGAACAATTCCATAAATGATGTTGCAAAGAATGCGATGATAATCCGGCTGACTGATGAAACCGGTCTTATCGAATACAATGTCTGCTGGGACACGGCAGAACGTGCCTTAACGGGCAATACGATATTCTCACGCAGTTGCCGGGGAACGGTGTTTCAATACAACGAAGGGTATCTTAATAAAGCCGACGGCAGCAAAGACGGCAGTCTCTATGACGCGGACATGCAAAGCCCCAAGTGTATCTTCCAGTACAGTTACAGCCATAATAACAATGATGGTTTGTTTACCCAGTGCACTGACCCGGCGGACGACAACGTCATTGTGAGATACAACATCAGCCGCAACGACAAGGGGCGCATTTTTTGTATGAGTTATGCGAACACAAGCACGTATGTTTACAATAACACTGTGTATATACCTTCGGATCTTTCGCCGACGATTATCGACGACAAGCAAGCCACCACAAAGGCATATTATTTTTACAACAACATTTTCTACAATATGAGCACTACCGCCACATACAACTTTCTTAGCGGGGCCACCCGGATATTCAGCCATAACGTTTTCTATAACGACAGCCACTGTCCTTCAGGTGAACCAAATGACAATGATGATCCCAACAGGTTGACAAGCGATCCCATGCTCGTTAATCCGGGCACTGGTGATATACCAGGAGATGTGATAAATGACGTCATTGTGGACTGGAGCGATATGCAGGAATTGGCAGGTCAATGGCTCAATAGCTGCATCGAACCGGACTGGTGCGGCGGATGCGATATTGATAAAAGCGGCCAAGTTGATTTTGTTGACTTCTCGAAACTGGCAAAGAACTGGTTGTATGTGGTAACTGGACTTGGTCTGGATACCGTTGATGGCTATAAACTTCAGCCGGATTCGCCCTGTATAGATTCCGGTATGAACATTGCCAATAACGGCGGATTTGACTACTGGGGCAATGAAATGCCGTACAATGGCATAACCGACAGAGGATTTTATGAGTGGCCTGGCACAGACCCATCGGATACAACTGCGCCGAGGCCGAACCCGATGACATGGGCAACACCACCACACTCAACAAGCCCCACCTCGATTGCCATGACGGCGACAACCGCTGTAGATGCCTGTGGTGTTGAATACTACTTCACCTGTACCGCGGGCGGCGGACATAACAACGGCTGGCAGGCAAGTCCGACATATACTGATACAGGTCTGGTGCCCAGCACGAGTTATACATACACGGTGAAGGCTCGCGACCTCAGCGAAAATCTCAATGTAACCGCGGATTCACCACCTGCCTCCGCGACCACGGCGGCGGATACCAGCCCGCCACTGCCTAATCCTATAACGTGGGCAATTACGCCGCATCAGGTCAGCAGTAATGCAATTTCAATGACAGCTACTACCGCAACTGATGACAGCGGCGTTGAATACTACTTCACAAACATTGCAGACAGCGAGCATGACAGCGGCTGGCAGGCAAGCAGCACATATATCGATACAGGTCTTAGTCTGGGCACATACAGTTATCAGGTAAGAGCACGTGATACCAGTCTCGCCCACAACACAGGCGGATGGTCCGACGAACAGTTTGCTACCATCGAGGTATTCGATGATATACCTGGAGATGTGACAAAGGACGGCATTGTGAACTGGAACGATATGCAGATATTTGCCGGTCAGTGGCTCAATACATGCAGCTCGCCAGATTGGTGCAATGGATGCGATATTGATAAAAGCGGCACAGTTGATTTTGTTGATTTCTCGAAACTGGCGGAAAACTGGTTGTAAAATATATGAATTTGCCATTTGAAATAGTCATTAAACGATATGTTATTTTAGCGGTGTTCGCACTGGCGGCAGCACAGCTACAGGCTGTTACGTATTATGTGGATTCCGTGAACGGTAATGACGCAAACAGTGGAACCAGCCAAGGTAACGCGTGGAAAACACTCGCTAAAGTCAATACCAAGACCTTCGCGGCGGGGGACAGCCTTCTTTTCAAGGCAGGCTGCAGTTGGACAGGCACCACACAGCTTCATCCCCTTGGCTCCGGCTCATCCGGCAACCCCATCATAATCGATATGTACGGCGACCCGAATGCCGGAAAACCGATAATCAATAGCGGCAATACCGTTGGGCTAAATACTGGAACGGTGTGGCTGGATAATCAGTCGTATTGGGAAATCAATAACCTTGAAATAACCACTGACTATACTGCCGACAATGGTGAGAGGAGAGGGATATATTTGGGCGCGAGTACCGCCTCGACGACTTTTAATCACCTTTATGTGCGAAACTGTTATATTCACCATATAAAGGGTCTACTCAGCTTGTCAGACAGCGATACCACTGCCAAGCGGACCGGCGGGATACTTGTGGAAGGCAGGAGCAGTACGACTCGGTTTAACGATATTCTGATCGAAGACAACACAATTACAACATGCCGTAATCAGGGTATCGTCGCCGTCAAGGGGACGTCCAGTGTTTATCCTGGGACTACTGCATGGAATGCCATGAAGGCGACCAACGTTATAATACGGAACAACGTGATAAGTGACATAACCAAGAACGCGATGATCATCCGGAACACAGATGAGAGCTGTCTGGTTGAAAATAATTTATTATACAATACGGCGACACTTGACTCCGGCAATACCATATTTACCGCCAGTTGCCGGGGCACTGTATTCCAGTATAATGAGGGATATGGCAACAACGCGGGTCCAGCCCCTTCAGACCATGACGGCAGTCTCTATGACGCGGACCTTCGGAGTCCGAGCATCGTTTTTCAATACAGCTACAGCCATGACAATACGCAGGGTTTGTTCTGGACATACCCATCCACCGATGGCGCAAACAGCAACGTTCTTGTGCGATACAACATAAGCCGCAATGACAAGGGCATTATTTTCGCTTTCAGCGGCGATTCCGGCGCGACGGCCAGCTCCTACATTTACAACAACACGGTGTATATTCCCAACACCGCCACTTCACAACTACTCTTCGATTACAGACAGGCTACGCATACCATATATGCATATAATAATATCTTCTACATCCTGAACACGGGTGCCTCCTATGATTTTAGCAGCATGACTAAAACATTTAATTACAACGTGTTTTATGGAGTGCATCCATCGGGCGAGCCGAGCGATGCGCACAAGCTGACCAGCAATCCGATGCTCGTTAATCCGGGCAGCGGCGGTATCGGTCTTGATACCGTCGATGGTTATATGCTGCAGGCAGGTTCGCCCTGCATAGATTCCGGTATGACGATTGCCGGTAATGGCGGACTGGATTACTGGGGCAATAGTGTTCCATACAACAGCCTTACAGACAGAGGGGCCCACGAGTGGGCACCCATAGTATCGGACACCAACGCACCAACACCTAACCCGATGACGTGGGCAACAACACCGCACTCAACAGGCCCCACCTCGATTTCCATGACGGCAACAACTGCTACAGATATCAGCGGTGTGGAGTATTACTTCGCCAATACCACCATTGCCGACCATAACAGCGGCTGGCAGTCCGGTGCGACATATACTGATACAGGTCTGGTGTCCAGCACGAGTTATACATACACGGTGAAGGCTCGCGACCTCAGCGAAAATCTCAATGTAACCGCGGATTCAACACCTGCCTCCGCGACTACGGCGGCGGATACCAGCCCGCCACAGCCTAATCCAATGACGTGGGCAGTTGTGCCGCATCAGGTCAGCAGTAATTCGATTTCAATGACCGCTACTACCGCAACTGATGACAGCGGCGTTGAATACTACTTCACAAGCATTGCAGACGGCGAGCATGACAGCGGCTGGCAGGCAAGCAGCACATATATCGATACAGGTCTTAATCCAGGCACATACAGTTATCAGGTAATAGCACATGATACCAGTCTCGCCCAAAACACAGGCGGATGGTCTTCCGAGAATTTTGCCACATTAGCCGATATCAACGCGCCTACACCGAATCCTATGACTTGGGCAACAACACCGCACTCAACAGGCCCCACCTCGATTGCCATGACGGCGACAACCGCTACAGATATCAGCGGCGTAGAATATTATTTTGCCTGCACGGCAGGTGGTGGCCATGACAGCGGCTGGCAGGCGGGTACGACATATACCGATACAGACCTGTCGCCCAGCACGACGTACACATACACCGTAAAGGCGCGTGATTTGAGTACAAGCAATAATGAGACAGCGGCTTCTTCGCCGCCGGCATCAGCCACAACAAATGCACCGCCGGATACCAACGCGCCTTCGCCTAATCCGATGACATGGGCAATTGAACCAAATGCGACCAGCGGCAGTTCTATTACAATGACAGCGACGATAGCAACAGATATAAGCGGTATTGAGTACTACTTTGCCAATACTACCATTACCGACCATAACAGCGGATGGCAGGCAGAGCCGAACTACACCGATACAGACCTGTCGCCGAGTACGAGTTATACATACACGGTAAAGGCTCGCGACCTCAGCGAAAATCACAATGAAACCGGCTGGTCGCCAGATGCAAACGCTACAACTTTGAAATGGAGCTGTACTGCTCCGATAGCCTCTGACATTGACGGCGACTGTCAGGTGAATTTCTTCGATTATGCCATCCTGTCGAATGTATGGGCCGGCGATTGGCTCGAAATACTCCAGTTCGCGGAAGACTGGTTGACCTGCAACCGCAATCCAGCAGAAGAATGCTGGCAATAAGAATACCAGTATGCTATAATAGGACGCTTAATATTTTAGGATTAGGATACCTCTAAAAATTCATTTTGGCGGCAGAGCGAATCTTTTTGTCACCGGTCTGCGTCAAAAGCGGCCGAGTTGATTTTGTTGATTTCTCGAAACTGGCAGAAAGGTGGTTGTCAAATATATGAATTTTCCGTTTGAAATAGTCATTAAACGATATGTGATTTTAGCAGTATTTGTGATGGCTGCAGCACCGTTGCGGGCTGTTACGTATTATGTGGATTCCGTAGATGGAAACGATACAAACAATGGAACCAGTACGAGTACGCCGTGGAAAACGCTCACTAAAGTCAACGTCACGACATTTGTAGCGGGCGATCAAATCCTTTTCAAGGCAGATGGCAGTTGGACGGGCACTACGCAGCTTCATCCCCTTGGCTCCGGCGCATCCGGCAATCCCATCGTAATTGATATGTACGGCACCGGCGCAAAACCGATAATCAATAGCGGCACCACCACGGGCAATGGTGTGGTTTATTTGTCCAACCAGTCGTATTGGGAAATCAATAACCTCGAGATAACCACTGACTATAATGCCGCTGAAGGTGACCGGAGAGGGGTCTATCTAAGCGCATCAAACTTTGGGACGGTTGAACATTTATATGTGCGAAATTGTTACATTCATAACATAAAGGGCATAGTTGATGAAACGAGCATGGAGGGCAAGCGGACAGGCGGCATAATTGTGGAAACCATTGATGATACTAACACGCCCACACGGTTTAACGATATTCTCATTGAAGGCTGTGTGATATCAACGGTTGACAATCAGGGAATCGCCATTAACAACCAGAAATCCGTGTCTGACTATCCTGGAACGGCCGCCTGGGACAAGCGGAAAATAACAAACCTTGTAATACGTAACAACTCAATAAACGACGTCGCAAAGAATGCGATGATAATTCGGCTGACTGATGAAACCGGTCTTATCGAATACAATGTCTGCTGGGACACGGCAGAACGTGCCTTAACGGGCAATACGATATTCTCACGCAGTTGCCGGGGAACGGTGTTTCAATACAACGAAGGGTATCTTAATAAAACAACCGGCGGCGACGGCAGTCTTTACGACGCTGACCTTCAAAGTCCTCATTGTATCTTCCAGTACAGTTACAGCCATAATAACAATCACGGTTTATTCTGGCAGTGCACTGTCGCGGCGGACGACAACGTCATTGTGAGATACAACATCAGCCGCAATGACAAGGGCAGCATTTTCTGCATGAATTATGCGAACACAAGCACGTATATTTACAATAACACTGTGTACATACCTTCGGATCTTTCGCCGAGGATTATCGACGACAGGCGTACCACCACAAAGACATATTATTTTTATAACAACATTTTCTACAATATGAGCCCTACCGCCAGCTATCAGTGGTTTAGCGGGGCCACCCGGATATTCAGCCACAACGTTTTCTATGGCAACCATCCTTCAGGCGAGCCGAATGACCCCAACAAGCTGACAAGCGATCCGAATCTTGTTAATCCCGGCACCGGTGGAATAGGATTGGACAGTGTAGATGGTTATATGCTGCGGCCATATTCTCCATGTGTCGATAGCGGTATGACGATAGCAAATAACGGCGGGAAAGATTACTGGGGCAATCCAGTTCCGATAAACGGCATAGCCGACAGAGGTGCAAATGAATATATAATCGGAGATGCGGCAACAGACGGCATTGTGGACTGGAACGATATGCGGGAATTGGCAGGACAATGGCTCAATAGCTGCATCGCACCGGACTGGTGCGGTGGATGCGATATCGATAAAAGCGGCAGAGTTAATTTTGTTGATTTCTCGAAACTGGCAGAAAACTGGTTGTCAAATATATGAATTTGCCGTTTGAAATAAACGTGAAATATAATTGCAGGCAAATATTTCTTCTATGGTTTTTTACGACATCGATTCTTTTATCAGCAAAAGCAATCGATGCACCTCCGGATAAAGAGCCCCTTCTCTTTGTGAATGGATACGCAGTCAGCATTGAAGAATTCAGATGGTTCATGCAGCAGGAACGAGCCGGCGTGTTTGAATATGTTAAAACACGGTACAATCTGGATTACGGCAAAGGCTTCTGGGATCACGATTGTGAGGGCACAACTCCCAAAGCAATACTTCGCAAAAGAACGATCGAACATGTCGTCTCGGAAAAGGTTCAGCAGATCTTATTCAAAGAACTCGGACTGATCCAGGATACCAGTTATTCTGTTTTTCTTGACAATCTCGAAAAGCTGAACCGCGAGAGAGAAAAAGCGGTGCAGCAAAAACGGGTTATCTACGGGCCAGTCCGCTACACACAGCTCCAGTATTATGGACACTGGATGGCCAACCTGCAAATACAAGCCAAAGAAAAATTATCGCAGGAACAATTTGGTGTAACTGAACAAAAGTTAAGAGCATTTTACGACGAGCACAAATGTGATATCTTTAAAATGGCGGAAACGCTAACACTTGAGATGGTTACCATACAAGTTACGGAGCAGTCTAATCCTAAAAAAAACGCTGAACTATTGGAATCGACGGCCAGAAAAATTCTTTCCAACATAAAGGGGGGACGAGGTATTGAACAGATAATGCAAGGGTATGTTGATAGAAAGGATATAAAGGTTTCTTACCGCCGATTCGATGAGATCAACAATGATCGGCTCGGCGAGATTTTTACCAACAGCAAAAACTTTAAAAAGGTTAAGGCACTGGTTCCCGGCCAGAGTTTAAAACTGGCCGTTTCTGAAAATACAGTTTATGTGGTAAAATGTATTTCAAAAATTTCCGGCAGTTATCTTCCCTATGAAAACATCAAGGCTGTGGTGAAAACAAAATATCTTGACCAGCAATATGACCAGTTAGTAGGTGATACGGTTAAAAAAGCAAATATCGAGATAAATCAAAAGATACTTGAAAAATTAGAACCACAGTGATCGTAGCTCTGTGGAGAAAACGAGCCCTATTCAGGAGATTTGGAAGATGCTTAAATTATTTCCGTATTTTGTTTTATTAGTTGTGATTGCGTGTTGCTCTGAAGCTTATTGTAAGGAGATAAACACGGAGAAAAAGCCTCAGCAGTATATACAGGTTCAGGTTAAGAATAGCCCCTCACAGAAAGAGTGGAAACAGTATGATACGCGGACAATCGATATGGTGTCCGGCTTTAAACCCTATTCAAAAAAAGTCGAGTTGGACAAATATGGCGGCAGAACTGATATTGTGAACGGCGGAGTAAAAATGTACCACCAGCTTTATATATAGCCAGGACCGCCCCGGCTGTCAATTTCAATCCTAACCTGTTGCCTTCTGCTGTCTTGCCAAACGTTTACGGCTCTGCTCAAGACGATAACTCTGCCCGTTGGCCTCGATAATATGAACCTTATGCGTCAGCCTGTCCAGCATCGCACCAGTCAATCGTTCAGACCCGCACACCTCTGTCCAGCTTTCGAACGGCAGGTTTGTCGTAATAATCAAGCTCCGCCGTTCATATGCGGCTGTATTTAAAGGTATTTAACAGGTTTTATTGAGTTTGCGTACTTTATAACTGTTGATTTTAAAGGAAATTAGGGGATTGTAGCATTTTTGTCAGGTGCATGGCATGCAAGAGGTCGCAGGTTCGAATCCTGTTGGCTCCATTTTCACAAGACGTTGTAATTTAAAGACTTGAGAAAAATCATTTCTGTTTCTTTAGTTTGAAGAATTCATCGTTGCACAGTGCGAGAATCGGTTTTAGTTGAGCTATATGGTCGATATCGACAAGAAAACCCTGTTTGTACATTTCGTTTAATTCCTCAATATTACTGCCGCTTTTGCTTTTTATGGAGTGCTTTTCTATATCAATTTCCTTTACGGCATTAACAGTGTTGATTTGTAATGCGATTGCACAGATTTTTTTGAAAAACAGATAGTCTGGTATTTTATTCTTGTGATTTTTACACCACCGATAACCGAGAGTTTCAAGTGTATTGGGATTATAGAAAGTCTCGAGCGAAGCCAGAAAATTTTTCATGGAAATAACTTTTTTAAGAGTTCTGATTCTCAGCGAATCCGGGTCGAATATTTTTTTAAGTAAACGGTGCTCTTTAGCGATTGCATTGATGATTTTCTTGACTAATTCGGTTTTATAAATTGTAGCATCGACCTCAAATGGATATTTCAAGTTGGCTGTTCTGCTCTTCTTCCAGTTGACTTTATATACGGTCTGACCGGCCGCTTTGACTTCTTCTACTTTGTCTGGACTGCTTTTAGCGTATTCGAGACTGAGACGCAGTGAAAATCCTAATATGTCATTCGGGGAACTTTCGAATGTTTCATTTATAATATTCAGGTCAATAGAGTCGAATAAGACGACATCATCAGTGCCGAAGAGAACATATTTTGAGGTCAGACTGTTTATCAGATTAACGAGGTCATCGTGGAAATTTTTCTCATATATTACAACACAATTCGGGTATTTTTCAAAAAGCTGCTGATACTGCCGGTCGAATAAATCTTTCTTGTAAATAATATAGGTCTGAATAAAATTTTCCGGCAAACTTTTGTAAAGACTCAGCAAATAACTGTGCATCTGCAGAGGTCTATTCTTTGTAAATACAATATTGCTAATGATTTTTTCTAACACTTCTTGTCGCCTTTGATTTTCTAATTACGAATATTTAGGATTTTAAGGTTCATAAGTGGTTTTGTCAACAATATGTTACAGTTTTTACTGAAACTTGATAAAGAAGCCTGAAAATAATTGCTATTTGATTGCGTGGTGGGTAGGATTTTAGAGAATTTAGGTGGTTTCCGGAGCTTTATGAAAGCTATTGAGAAAAATGGAGTTTTATATGCTGTTGTCCACAGGAAGGACGAATGGAAAGAAGGACTTGATTTTCTGACTGCCAATGATACGTTCATTCAGGCAGGCACCTGGTGGTATCATAAAGGCAAAAAACTCAATACTCATAAACATATTCCCAATGAACGGGTCAATACCATTACACAGGAGTGTATTGTAGTGATGTCTGGTTCAGTAAAGGTTGATTTATATGACGAGAATGACTCTGTTTTCCGCAGCGAGGTTCTTGTGGCCGGAGATTTAATGATAATGCTTGCCGGCGGACACGGCTACGAGATTCTGGCTCCTGATACCAAGATAATTGAGTGTAAGAACGGTCCGTTTGTTTCTGTTGAAAAAGACAAGGTTTTGATTTAAACCGATTACCGAGGTAATTATGGAATTTATACATCAGATGGCTCCCTGGATTGACGAGAATGAGATTAACCATATGGTTGAATATCTCAGGTCCGGTGCGTGGCTAACGGAGTTCAAGAAAACAGAGCAGTTTGAGCAGATGATTGCCGAATATACTGGAAGTAAATTCTGCTGTGTGGTTAATAATGGCACGGTCAGCCTTGCAGTGGCTTTGTGGGCGACAGGTATCGGGCCGGGCGACGAGGTACTTGTGCCTGATTATACAATGATTGCCACGGCAAATGCCGTCAGGCTAGTTGGTGCAACGCCGATACTGGTCGATATTGAACCGCAAACGTTATGTATGGATTTAAATTGTGCCGAAAAAGCCCTTACAAAAAAAACAAAAGCTGTTTTACTTGTCAGTCTTAACGGCAGGTCGCCTGATATGGGTGCTTTTATTGATTTCTGCAGGGAACATGATTTATATTTTCTTGAAGATGCCGCACAGTCTCTGGGATCGTTCCACGGCAGGAAGCACCTTGGTACTTTCGGTGATATTGGTGTTTTTTCATTCAGTTCGCCTAAGATTATAACGACCGGGCAGGGCGGTGCTCTGGTCACGGACAGTGAAGAGCTATATCAAAAGATAAAGAAGATAAAAGATTTCGGCAGGGAAACAGGCGGTACGGACTGGCATGATGAGATGGGGTATAATTTCAAATTTACAGACCTCCAGGCTGTTATTGGTATTGAGCAGATGAAAAAACTGCCGCAAAGGGTCATACGCAAGAAAGAAATGTATCGGTTATACGAGTCTGAGCTTGGCGGTATTGACGGCCTCGAATTTATTCCGACATTCGACCAGACATCGCCGTGGTTTATAGATATATATCTTGAAAATCCACAGGAGCTTCAAAAGCATCTTAAACAGAATCAGGTCGGTAGCCGGACGGTATATCCGCCAATAAATGAGCAAAAGATTTATGCTAACGGCAGAGAATATCCTGTTTCGAGAAATTACTGCCACAGGGGGCTATGGCTGCCGTCGTCGTCGTTTTTGACCGATGAGCAGATAGTGTATATTTGTGATTCGATCAAGAAGTATTTGAAAGTAAAGAAACCAGCGAAAGCCCTGGTTTAATCCTGACGTTATTTTTTTATCCAGCCGGCGGGGACAATATCATCAATATTAAATTTTTTGTCTGCAAACCATTTTTGGGGTGCGAGTACTATTTTTTGGGGATTGGAATTAAGCCATGCGGCCCACCAGGAAAATGTGCTGTTGGCGATGATATTGTGTTTGCAAAGAGACATAATCCGCATATCTTCATAATCTTTTTCGCCGAAGTTTTGGCTTATGTAAGTAGCTGGATATGATAGCTTTAATATATCTTTGCTCCATTCGGGCCGGTCGCTGAAGATAAAGAAATGGGGATTTTCTACTTTTTTTGTAATATATTCAATGCAATCACGATAATACTGCACTGAACAGATGCCGTGACTTTGAACGGCTTTTGAGTCTTCTGTATAGTCGCCCCTGCGGATATGAATACTTACGGAATTTACAGCAGTGATATTGTCCGCAAGCTTCTGATTTTTATCGTCTGGTTTTTCCTTGAATGTAAACTCCTGGCGAATTATGTCCTTTATATTGCTGAAATATTTTTCACTCAGCCAATAGCCTTCGAGATAGATATTGTCCGACAGTTTGAAAAAATCAGCTTTATACTGCGGTTTGTTATATCTGATGTGATTTGGCGATAGTTTGGAGTGGCTGTGCAGCAGGGAATAGAACGATTTCTGGAGTCTGTTTTGCCTTGCTTCGGTCAGTTTTTCAATTTCTGCGGCAACCGCGATATTCTCCTGGATATTGAAATGAGACAATTCGAATTGCCGCGGACCGCCATAATAGTAGGCTGTTGTATCGAGTTTGACTGCGGTCTTGTGAATGTGGGCGAGACTTCTTGCCGCAGCATATTGAAAGAGCTGATTTCCCAGACCACCTTTTAAGCATATTATAATCATCTTATCCGTTGAATTTAACAAAATTAGTAATATTCTCAAACAGTCGTTCGAGTCGTGTTTTTTTGCCTCGTTTTATCCACCTGAACATCTTTCGTATGTCTTTTCCCTGTTTATATCCATCGATGAGCTTTTCATAGATGTCTTTATCGTGTTTTGTATTTATAAAGTGAAGGATTTTGCCTTTTTTGGTCAGGTGAAAGTCGTTATATATTTTTGTATTGAATATTTTTATTTTCAGGCCGTTCCAGTCCTGGACTTTATTAAATATATTCCAGTTTATAGTCCGGCTGAGGACGTCGGACAGAGCTTTCTGATCGGTGGTTAATTCTTTTTCACATTCTTCAGCCCAGCAATTGACGAGTTTTTCGGCAGGGCTGTTAAAGAATATGACGCCTGAGTTGATAATGCCGTTATAATAGTCGATATTTTTTTTCTTTGATTTGTAGCAGGTAACGCCTACGTCAAAGCCTGTTTCTTCGACCTTTGCTGTAAACAAACAGTCTGCATCGACGAGAATCATCGGTTCAGAAAAATTTTCAAAATAATGCCTGACGCAAAACGGTTTATGTGTGGCGCGTGTGCTGGGTATTCCTGATGTTGCAAGCAAACTTTTTCCTTTGTGGTTTACTTTTTCGGTAACCTGTATAGGTATAATAACAGCGTCTATTTGTTTTTTTTGTTCTTCTGTAAGACCGATGTCGTAGAGGATGACCGGTTTGTTGTAAATTTTTCTTACGCTGTCTGCCAGTTCTTTTAAACAGTGGAAGAAACCGGAATCGCCTGCTGTTACTATGTTCATTTCGGTTCTCCCGCAATAGAACTGCCGTTTATTTCCAATGGTTTTGGCATTTGCCAGTCCGGCATTTTATCATTTTTCCTGT
This sequence comes from Phycisphaerae bacterium, assembly GCA_026386845.1. Classification (GTDB taxonomy): domain Bacteria; phylum Planctomycetota; class Phycisphaerae; order Sedimentisphaerales; family UBA12454; genus JAPLMW01. The sequence goes on along the minus strand of JAPLMW010000028.1, from coordinate 111,346 downwards.
TTATATTATAAGCTTTTATCAGGTCAAGATAAAGACGTATTTGCCATTTTTGGAATTGCAGGGCCATTTTTGTAAGCTCTATAGCGGCTTTCCGGCAGCCGGCTTTGAGGGCTTTTTTCGCGGCGCTGCGGTAAGCATAACTGAGCTTTCTCATCGCAATTTTACGGGGGATATATTTATTTCCGCCGAGTTTAAAGTAAAATCTTTCGAGGACGCGGATACGGTTGCAGTATTTGGAGTCGAACTCAGCTGTGTCCGGCAGAGTTTGCTGCCTGTATATAATTTGAATATCCGGCACAAAGAGGAATTTAGTTCTCGTCGATATTTTCAGCCATACATCGACGTCTTCGCCGTTGTTAAGAGATTCATCGAAAAATATATCCTCAAGTATTTCCCTTCTGAAGCAGATTGTTGATGTTTGAATGAAGGTTTTTTGGAATAGTTGGGAAGTTATTTGCCCTGAGAAGAAAAATTCTTTCTGATATGAAGGTTTGGTTGAACCGTCTTCAAACAGCAGGGTTCTCATACAATATGCCGCGCCGTATTGAGGATTTTTTTGCAGGCGGCTCGTCATAGTTCTTAAGAAATTGCCGGGCCATAAGTCGTCTGAGTCGAGGAAGCAGATAAATTGTCCCTGTGCTTTTTTCAAGCCGAAATTTCTGGCTGATGACCTTCCACCGTTGTTTTTAGGGAAATATTTTATGCGATTATCTTTTATTTCGGCAACGGTTTGTCCGGTGTGGTCGGTGGAGCCATCGTCTATGACAAGTATCTCAAAGTCTCTGGAGTCCTGTGCGAGGACGGAGTTTATCGTTTGCAGCAAAAGGTCGCATCTGTTATAAGTCGGAATTATAATTGAAACAGTCGGCATATATAATTACTTCATTTTTGTGAAGCAGGCCATATTTTCAAGTTGAAGCAGTTCCTTAAAGCGTTTGCTTTTTACAATATAGTCATTCATTGCTTTTCTGACTTCCACTCGGGGTCCTATAGGTTTTGTGTCATGCATTACAACAATACCGCCGATATTAAGCCGGGGTTCCCAGAGCTTCAAGTCAAGCATTACATCATCATATAGATGGGAACCGTCAATGAAAAGCAACTTTATAGGCTGTTTCCAGTTTTTCGCGGCATCCTTAGACGTTTGTTTAACCGGTTCTACATATTGAGTTACACCGCAGCTTTTTAAGTTATTCAAGAAGGCATCAAAACTGGAATCTTCTTTGTAATCCGGCACAACGCCGGGGTTGCGTGTGTTTATGTGAGGGTCAACGGCGGCGATTTTTTCGTTTGAGCCTGCCAGTTGCAGGGCTTTAGCCATCCAGCAGGTTGATTTTCCTTTGAATGAGCCGATTTCCACTATCCTGCCGGCAGTTTTTGTACTGATATGGGCCAGGTAAAACAAAGTAGCACATTGTCGAAGTGTCGTGTGTCCTTCTACAGCCTGGAACTGCTGTATTTGTTGTTCAGTCAGCAGTTTTGGAACAAGAGCATTTATTTTTCTGCTGACGGACCAGCCTGTTCTTAAGAATACCGGCAGATAGAGAGGATATTTCGGTCGAACGTTCATAGTGAGCAAATACTACTAAATTTCCATTATTTTGTAAACCAGAACATACCGCAGGCGAATTTATTATTTTCCACTGAGACAGGGTCTGTATTTTCGATAAATCTTTTCTGGTCGTCATAGACGCTGAACTCGACGAGTCTTAAATCTGAAAAGTATTCAAGTATCTGTTTTGGCGAGTGTATTCTGTGTGCGTTAAAGCAGACTTTTGGTTTTCCAACGGGCAGTGAAAAGTAAAGATTTCCACCCGGCGCAAGGACACGGGCAAGTTCACGAGCGGCTTTTATTGTCCCTTTTGGGTCGAGCGGGTCGCCGTATCTGCCTAGGCCAATATGCTCTGCGACATGAAGGCAGGATAGAGATTTTACGGAGTTGTCATCATAAGGCATTTGCAGGATAGAGCCTGCGATGCTTTTGAGGTTTTTAAGATATGGTGCATCGAGAGGGCGTATATCAATAAATTCAATATTGGTAATTGCCGTCAAAAATGATACGAATTCGGCTTTTGAGCCGACATCGATGTGCAGAGGAGTTTTTGAGTTATATATTCTTGTAAATGCCCAGATGTCCTGATAAAAGTAATGACTGCCGGGAGAAAAAGTTTCGCTTCTGTCGAACAGGCAGGGATAAGAATCCTTTAGTTTTATCGGTTCTGCGCCTTCGAGTTTTTTATATTTGCGCCAATCGCTGATGAATCGCTGATATTGTATGATTCCTTCAATGATATTGGTTTTTATCAGTGGTCTGAGCCATCTTTTGATGATTTTTTTCATTTTTTCAGTCCTTTTTAAGCAGTTCGAACAGAAACTCGGCAAATCCTTCAAAACTGTGAAACTGTGCAGCGGGAGACATAAGAAAAGCTCTACCAGAGTTTATTATTTTCATTGCTGTTTTCTCAGTGATGCTTTCCATATATTTATTGAGCTGCTGAAAATTGTCAAAATTTTTCACATTAATAAAGATATCTTGTGGAATAAAATCGGCAACATCCGGTGCACCTAAATATAAAGGAATAATACCTGCGACTAAGCAATCAATAATCTTTTCTGTAATATAGCCCGGATAAGCGACATTTTCAAAGCAGACGGCGAATTTGTAGTTGCTTATTGTTTCGATTTTATCTTCGCAGGGTTGTGGGTCAAGCCTGCTGATAACAGGAGCTAATCGTTTTTGCCATTGAGACGGAAGCTTAGAGAGATTTTGCCATTCGCGTCCGAAGATATCGATTTTGTTCTGTGCCGCGAAAAACTCAATTGCTTCGAGTCTTTTGCCTTGCAGTTCGTCGTGGATAGCGTCTTTTAAAGTAGGAGAATTTAATTTTCGCCACCATTTGAGATATTTTTCAGGTTTGAAAGAGAGAGGAAAACTAGATTTTTTCCAGTGTTTGTTGGCTGCGACAAGAACGACATCTTTTCTTTCATTCCAGGGTTTTATTGCAAATTTTGTACCCTTGTGAAATATTGGGAATCGAGCAGGGTGGTTTTGTCCGTAATCTGTGTGAAATTTTTCAAATGCGCCTCTAAAGAGAATTCTATGCTCAAATTTCGGGGCAAGCTGGTCAAGTTTGTCATAGAACGGCCAGGCAAATATGGGTGATTCAAAGCATTGGAGTATTTTTGGCTTGCAGCCGAGCTTCATTAACTCAAACCCCTGCGGGTTGTCTGCTTCCATAATAAGGTTGACTTCATTCGGCTGCCAGTCTCCCTTATTTATATGCGACAAAGCTATATCGCTGGTAACGATATCTGTATTTTCTTTTTTTGCCAGTTTTGCCAGTTCCGACATTGTTTCTGCGCCGGGGAATTTTGCGGCCCATTCAGGGTCGAATATACGATTTTGCAAAAAGATTTCGGCTCCCGTACACAGGACGATTCGCTTATTCATAGAAATTATCCTGTTTTTTCCCTCTGTAGAACTGTATTGTGCGTTTTATCGAATCTTCAAGTATAGTCCAACAGTCAAGTCCAAGTTCGGTTCTGGCTTTATCTATACAGGGAACATATCGTTGTCTTTCTGTAATCAGACCGGGCTTTTTCGCGATTTGCACTTTGCATTTGTCCGATACGATAGCCGCTATTTTGTGTGCAAGGTCAGCGATGCTGATTGGAATATCCGAGCCGACATTGTAAGCTGTTGAGGGTTCGGCTTTGAAGAGCATTGTCCACAACCATATCGCAAGGTCAGCGGCGTAGAGATAGGAACGCAGGGGGGTTCCATCGCCGTTTACGATTATTGGTCCGCCCTTTAAGGCATCCCGGATAAAGTTGCCGATTGCGTAATGAATATTCAGGTTCAGATACGGTCCGACAAGAGCGAAACAGCGGGCTATGGTGGTTTCTATACCATAATTTTTGTAATAAATGCCGCAAAACAATTCAGCGGTTCGTTTGGCCTGTCCGTAGGCGCTGAGTATGTCCAGCGGGTCGGGGGCACCGTTATGGTTTTCCGGCATAAGCGGCAAATTATCCGGCTGTTTACCATAAACGGCGCCGGAACTTAAAAACAGAAAACGTTTTGCCCCGCATTGTCTTGCGAAATTCAGCGTTCTTTTTGTGCCTTCAATTATAGTATCTGTCATTTCGAGAGGTTTTTCGGTGTTAAGCGTTGCGCTGGCTTCAGTAGCGGCGTGAATTATGTAATCGAATTTTCCATCAGGAAATTCAAAATTTTCAACCTCGGCCTTTAGGAATTTGATTTCATCAAAATTTGCGAAGTGATGGTATTGCCGGACGAATTTTTCAGGCCAGCGCGACAGAACCAGCATTTGGCAATTGAGGTTAAGCCGGCGATTTGCGTATGCGAAACTTTCTAATAACCATTTGCCGATAAAACCTGTGCCGCCGGTGATGAAAAAACGTTTATTTGCCGCCCGTTGCCATAGCGGCTCGGTGTTTTTGAGAATATGGTTTAAATCTGTTTGGGTTAAAGGCATAAATTTCGATTGCTAAATAACGATAAACATTATATTGTAATGACTGATTAGAGCAACCAAAATTCAGGGAAGATTATTTATGCCGGAACCGAAAGTAAGTGTCTGTTTACCCTGTTATAATCGGCAGGATTATGTCGGCGAATCCATAGAGAGCGTATTGAATCAGACATTTAGTGATTTTGAGCTGATTATTACGGATAATTGCTCGACGGATGGAACTGTTGAGATAATCAAAAAATATGCATCGAAAGACAGCCGCATACGTTTTTATATTAATGACAGTAATCTTGGTGTAATAGGCAATCTTAATAGAGGGATTTTGCTTGGCAGGGGGGAGTATATCAAACCGATTTTTTCAGATGATTTGCTTGATACTCGCTGTCTCGAGGGTTTTGTGAATGTGTTGGATAAAAATCCGAGCGTCTCGCTTGCAACATCTTTTAATAAGGCATTTGGCAAGAGTGATTTGGTTCGTGATGAAAAATTTTTCCCTAACACAGGGTTACTTAACGGGAAAAAGGGGCAGAAGAGCTTGTTTTTTGACGGCAACTGGGTCGGCAGTCCGAGCAGCGTGATATTTCGGCGAAAAGATTTGCATATCGGATTATTTAATCTTATGTGGAAATACTGGCTTGGCGACCTTGATATGTGGATGAGACTTCTGGGTGTCGGCGATGCATACATAGTACCGGAAATTTTGAGTTTTCTAAGAATTCACGATAAGTCGGAAAGCGCGATACACGGTGTTGATTTTCGCCTGATTAAAGAACGGCTGCTTCTTGCAAACATTGCATTTGAATTCCCGCATATGTATGGCCAGTTCACCGCAAAAGAGCAGAAAGAAATACACTATCATTTGCTCAAAAGGCTTGTGCGGGAAGGTCTCGGCAAAAGGGGGCTTAATGCGAAAATATCTATGTTTAAACTTGGTCTCAGTCGTCTGGCTTATAGTCGGATAGTATTTTTTATTTTGCTGATGGCAAATCTCCCGCGTTTGTTTAAAAAGAGCAGATTCAGCGAAACGGACGGGGATTAGTCGAGGGGTTCTATTATCATTTCAGAGCGGAACTCGCCGCGGTCAAGAAATGGATACATATCCTCATAAGCACTGGATACAAGAGTTCCATCAGATTTTTTCTCGGATGAGACTCTTGGAATAATCAGCTGCCACTCAGGCGTCATTACATCACAAATAACCGGTCCATTCCAGCTCATGACTTCCTTGATTTTAGCTTCTACCTCATCTGACGACTCAATCCTTACTCCCTTGATGCCGTAGGCTTCGGCGATGCGCAGAGAATCAGGGCACCATACACCGGTAGCCGGTCCTTCTCCAAATAATCTTCCTTCCATAAAGTTCTTTTGTGTATGTCTGATAAGCAGATACCCATTATTATTGAAGATAATTACTTTTATTGGGAGATTGTAATGTTTTATTGTAGCGAATTCCTGGATATTCATCTGTAGTGAACCATCACCGGTAATTACTATAGTTCTTTGTTTTTTATTTGCAACACAGGCGCCTATTGCCGCCGGCCAATATCCCATTGTTGAAATTCCTCCTGTTGTCAGAAAACGCTGGCCTTTTTTAATTTTCCAAGTCTGACAAGCCACATGAAAACAAGAACCAGTATCGACTACTATAGCATCATCACAGCTTGCGGCCTGAGATAATTTATCTGTAAAGTAATAAGAGTTTACCGGTTTTTCATCTTTGTATGAAGGCAAAACAACGGGATACTTTTCTTTCCATTCATTACATTTTTTAATCCATTTATCATAGTTTGCAATATCTACCTCATCGAGACGAGATAGCAGATTTTTCAGAAAGACTTTAGCATCGCAACGGATTTTCAAAGCTCTCTCTGCAATGGGTTTTTCGAGTTCTTTCATGTCTATATCTACGATAGCTATCTTGGCATTCCTGGCAAAGTCTTTGGGATTATAACCTATCAAAGCAGACGCTAATCGACAACCTACTGCAATAAGTAAATCTGCATTTTGAATGGCAAAATTCGCGGAACGTTCGCCGTATATACCCGGGCGGCCAACATACAATTCACTGTCGCTGTGAATCAGGTCAATGCCCAACCGGGAAGTTATAATCGGCATTTTCAACTTGTTTATAATGTCATTAAACTTCTCAACGGCATCCGCTAATCTAATACCCTGGCCAGCGAGAAATAAAGGCCGCTGCGATGATTCAAGCAATTTCAAAACTTCCTCTATATGGTCTTCATTCTGGAATATTTCCGAGTTCTCGGTTGATGGGCAATATTCTTCTAATAACTTGTTGGAGACTTCCATTTTTTGAATGTCGATGGGGACATCAATCCATACAGGTCCCGGTCTGCCGGTAGTCGCAAGATGATAAGCCTTCTGCATATAGTACAATATCTTATTAGGGTCATCGACCGTCACAAAATATTTTGTTACACATTTGACCATCGGTTTTATATTGATTCCCTGTATCCCGGATTGTCGAATACCGGTATTTTCCTGGTATTGTACATGTGATAACGCGGATTGTCCGGAAATAATCATCATGGGAGACGAGTCTGTCCATCCACCCACTACACCGTTGAGAACATTAATGCCGCCGGGACCTGCCGTAACCAGAGCAACGCCAATCGGGCCTTTATATCTGCCGTACGCGTCTGCTGACATCCCCGCAGCCTGTTCGTGGTGAGTGCATATCGTATCGATATTTCTATTTTGATACAGGGCATCAACGAGAAACATTGCTTGTCCGCCAGAGACCATAAATGCAGCATCGACCCCTTTATCGGATAGAAACTTAAAAATAAAATCAGCAACTCGCATATTGTACCTTTCTATATGTATTCACAATTTAATCAAAGCAGCGCTTCAATCTGATATCCGTCTTCACCTGTTTTTTTTCTTTGAGCCAGATACATAGCAACATCAACAATAAAATCTTCCTGGCCTGCGACCATTTTTCTTCTGCCAAGTTCAATAAATAACTCCCAAGGACAGACGCCGTATCTTTTTGCCGCTTCCTCTACATGTGGAGCGAAACCTGAAAATATTCCGGCAAGCCCGCTAACCAGACCGGTTGCGGTTATCCCCTGAGGCTTTAACATCATTTTCGCCACAATGTTTTCGCTTAAATTAAGCAATCCAAAAAAATCCAGATGGCTATTAATTTTGAGTTTCCACAAAAGCCCTGCAAGGACTTCCAGTTGACAGTTGCCCGACCCTGCTCCAAAGCCGCGGACGGTACCATCAATAATCGATGCACCAGCTTTTATCGCAACATAAGAGTTTGCTATTGCCAGACCGAGATTATTATGGGCATGAAAACCCACAGCTATATTCAGGCGTTCAACCAGATAGCTGATTCTCTCGGCAGTTTCATCTACGACAGAAGACCCCGCTGAATCCATTAGAATTACACCCTGTGCCCCGTAATCCTGCATCTTCAGGGCTTCCTGTAATAATTGTTCTTTTGATGCCCTGTGTTGCATCATCAATATTCCATAGGCATCCCTTCCCATTTGCCTTGAATATTCGATATGCTGTTTTGTAACATCTGCCTCGGTGCAGTGTGACGCTACACAAACTAAATCTACACCAAGTTCTATCGCAGGAGACAAATCGTCTCTTATAGTTCCAAATCCTGGTATGAGAAACACACCCAGCCGGGTTTTCTGGAGATTCTTACGAGCACTGGTCAACATCTGCTCATCGGAAATAGCAGATTCCCCGACTTGCAGGGAAGATGCTCCCAATCCGTTGCCGTGTCCAACGATAATCGTATGAAAACCAATGCTGTCGGCATTTTGACAATATTGGCTGATATCATCGGCAACAAGGTTGTGTTTAACGGCATGAGAGCCGTCTCTTAAAGTAGAATCGAAAAATAAAATCTCACTCACCGTCTGATTCCCATTTTCAAAATTCTATTTCCGGCATATTCCTCCGCAACTCTAACTGCTGCACAAGTAATAATGTCCAGATTTCCTGAATACTTTGGTAGGTAATCACCCAGTCCGACAACCTCTATCATAGTCGTGACCCTTCCACGCTCTGCTGCAGGACCAAGGGTTACCTTATATCCGGGTACGTAATCCTGAATTTTTTCAGCGGCAGATAATATCTCATCCCTTAACCTGTCGATATCCGGCCTATCAATTTTGGCATATATTGTATTATGCATAAGCATGGGGGGTTCAGCAGGATTGAGGACAATTATCGCTTTAGCTTTTGGTGCATTAGCCAATGATATTATTGCGTCTTTTGTTGTTTGGGTGAATTCGTCAATATTTGCTCTTGTTCCCGCACCTGCCGACTTTGAAGAAATACTGGCAACTACCTCAACATAGCTGGTATCCGGATGAACTCGCATTATTGCATCCACAAGCGGTATTACCGCCTGTCCGCCGCACGTTACAAGGTTGACGTTGTCGACATCAAGGCATTCAGACATATTAATCGCAGGCACGCACATTTTGCCTACCTGCGAAGGAGTCAGGTCAATAGTGTACTTACCTAGTTTTTTAAGTATCGGTGCATTATAAAAATGGGCTTTTGCCGACGTAGCATCAAATACAATTTCACAGCAGGATGGGTCTTTCACGATAGCATCGATTGAGTCTAGCGAGGTTCTGACCCCCATCGATTCGGCTTTTCTAATACCGATTGAATCAGGATTCCTACCCATAAAAATGCTGCATTGCAACACATCAGATCGCTGTATCTTTATTAATAGATCGGTACCTATATTACCAGTGCCAATGATTCCAACTTTTATCTTTTTCATCTTCGCGAAAACCTTCGTATTTTTTTAATTATAAAATCCAGCATTGGTTTGTTCAAGCCAGGATAAACGCCGAGCCAGAAACTGTTATTCATTATAATATCTGTGTTTTTAAGTTTGCCAATGATTTTATAGGTGTTTTTCTGTTTTCGCATCCGGTCAAAGGCCGGCTGGCGAAGAAAATTGCCCGCAAACAGCATCCGGGTCTGAATATTATTCTGTTCGAGATACCGGACAATATCATCACGGCTGAAAGGGGCATTTTGTCTGACCGTAAGCATAAAGCCGAACCAACTCGGTTTTGAGTCTTTCTGCGGCTGCGGTAATATGAAAAATTCTTCAAGGTTTTTCAACCCATCATAAAGAATTTGCCAATTGTTTCTTCGTGCCCTTGCAAAGCTGTCTAATTTTTCAAGCTGGGCACAGCCGATAGAGGCCTGCAGGTCAGTCGCCTTGAGATTATAGCCAAAATGGCTGTAGGTATATTTATGGTCGTATCCAAAAGGAAGCTGGCCTAACTGCTGAGAAAATCTTTTTTTGCAGGTGTTATCTTTACCGCTGGGACAAAAGCAATCTCTGCCCCAATCACGCAGCGATAGAATGATACGGTTTAATACAGGATTATTTGTATAGACTGCTCCGCCTTCTCCGGTGGTTATATGATGGGGCGGATAAAAACTGCTTGTCGCTATGTCGCCAAATGAGCCGGTGGACCTGTTTTTATAGATTGAGCCGAGCGAATCGCAGTTATCTTCAATCAGCCAGAGATTATGTTTTTTGCAAAAAGCGACAACTTTGTCGATATCGAAAGGATTTCCGAGGGTATGTGCGACTATGACAGCTTTAGTTTTCTTAGACAAAGCTTTTTGAAGCATTTTAACGTCGATATTGTACTGTGGTATGGTAATATCGACGAATACGGGTATCGCACCGGTCTGGATAATCGGAGTTACTGTAGTTGGGAATCCTGCAGCAACGGTTATCACCTCATCTTTGGAACAAAGCTGCCTGTCTCTCAGCAGAGGCGAAGTCAATGCCATAACAGCCAGAAGATTTGCACTGGAGCCTGAGTTTACAAAGCAGCAGTATTTAACACCTATCTTTTCAGCCAGCAGTTTTTCAAATTTTTCGGTATAAGGCCCGGCGGTAAGCCAAAAATCGAAACTGCTGTCAATGAGGTTTATTAATTCCTTTTCATTATAGAATCGTCCGCTATAGTTTATGCGTGATTTGCCGGGAATAAATTCTTTTTTCTGCTGCGGTTGGTGGACAAGTTTATAATATTTTTTAGCAAGCAGGAATGCCTGTGTTTTTAGTTTTTTTTCGGTTTGCTTTAATCCTTTTGGCAAACTCATTTCGAATCTTTCATATACTGATTTATTTGTCCAGTTGTCGTATCTATGATGTTTTTGGGATTTTCCAGATAAGTTTTATACCATTGGACGGTTTTTTCAAGTGTCTTTTCGATATTCCAGACTGGTTTCCACAGCAATTCTGATTTGGCCTTTAAACATTTAAGTTTTAATAACATTGCTTCGTGCGGCTGTTTCGCAGTCGTTATTTTCCATTTGGCTTTTTTGCCCCACAGTTTAGCGATATTATCAACGACAAAAGCGACGTTTTTAGTATTTTTTTCATCCGGCCCGAAATTCCACGCACGGGCAAATTTTCTGCCATTTTTGCAGAGTTTTTCGGCGAGAATGATATATCCCGCCAGCGGTTCAAGCACGTGCTGCCAGGGTCGGACGGCTTTGGGGTATCTTATTTCGACAATTTTATTTTTTATCCATGCCTTAATACAATCCGGAACGAGTCTGTCGGCTGCCCAGTCGCCGCCGCCGATGACGTTTCCGGCTCTTGCCGATGCGACAGCAACATTAGAATCTGCGAAAAATGAATTTCTATATGTTGCGGTTACTATTTCAGCACAGGCCTTACTTGAGCTGTATGGGTCATAACCGCCAAGAGGGTCGGATTCTTTATAGGCGTAATTTGATTCTTTATTTTCGTAGCACTTGTCGCTTGTGATGACGATTACGGCCCGGACAGACTTGACATATCTTACAGCTTCAAGCAGGTTCGCTGTGCCGAGGATATTTGTCTGATATGTTTCGAGCGGGTCTTTGTAGGACTGACGGACAAGCGGCTGAGCTGCCAGATGGAAAATAATCTGCGGCTGGCATTTTTTCATCACAGCCAGGAGCTTATTATAATCCCGGATATCACTGATATTTGATTTTATAATTTTTTTAACGCCGGCAATCTCGAACATATTCGGCTTTGTATCCGGTTTGAGGGCATATCCGTGCAGATTTGCACCGAGCATATTTAGCCATATAGACAGCCAGGAGCCTTTGAATCCTGTATGGCCGGTTATGAGGATGGTCTTTTTTTCCCAGAATTTTTTGTTTATTGCCATATTTTCCAGGGAGCTTTTCCGCTTTGCCAGAGCGATTCGAGATGATTTTTATCTCTGAGAGTGTCCATAGCCGCCCAAAAGCCGTTGTGCAGATAGACAGCTAATTGTTTTGTTTTTGAAAGGTGCTCGAGGGGTTCTTTTTCCCATACGGTCTGATCGTTTTTCAGAAGGTCAATTACCTGCGGTTCAAGGACAAAAAATCCGCCGCTAATCCATATTCCCTCCGGCTTTTCTTTGAATTTTACAACTCGGTCATTTTTTATATCGAGTGCTCCAAATCTTCCAATCGATTGAATCCCGGTTACGGTTGCAAGGGCTTTTTGTTGTTTGTGGAAGTCGATAAGTTTGTTAATGTCGATATCGGCCAGGCCGTCTCCGTAGGTAAAGCAGAAAGTTTCATTGCCGATATATTTCGCTACGCGTTTTAGTCTGCCGCCGGTCATTGTATCGATGCCGGTATCAACCAGGGTAACTTTCCATGGTTCAGAGTGTTTTTGATGTATCTGCATTTTGTTTGACTGCATATCGAAAGTAACGTCTGACATATGCAGGAAGTAATTTGCGAAATATTCTTTAATCATATATCCCTTGTACCCGCAGCATACGATGAACTCATTTATGCCGTAGTGGGAGTAAATTTTCATAATATGCCAGAGGAGGGGTTTTTCACCGATTTCAACCATCGGCTTTGGTTTCAAGAAGCTTTCTTCGGTAATTCTTGTGCCGAACCCGCCGGCCAAAATAACAGCTTTCATATAATACTCTCTGTCTGAATGTAATAAATGATTTACCGCCGATGATAGCCAAAATGAGGCCAATGTCAATTGTTTTTGCCTGTTTTAACAGGTTATATTTGTTATGGTTAGGCGTTTTTAAATTCCTTGACAGATACCTGACATTTTCTTAGTATCTGGGATTCCTTTTTGCGCATATTGCGCAGATTAAACCGGAGATATTTAATGGATTCATTTTGGCGTATATGGAAGTATGTTTGGCCACAATGGGGCAATGTACTGGTGGTATTGCTGTCTGTGGTTATAGTCAGTTTGCTGTTTTCATTAAGTTTTATGACAGTTATACCTCTGCTGAAGGTGATGATGGGCGAGGAAGGTCTTCACGGCTGGATAGACCGCAGTACCTGCCAGTGGCGGTATGGAATGGATTTTTATGTCCCAGATACGACGGATATCCTTCACAACGAGGAGATGCTTTATGGTTTGAAGGTGCTTAAGGTGAAAAAGGGCGGTCTTGCTGAGCAGGCCGGTTTTAAAGTAAGTGACGTGATAATTTCTGTCAGTGAAGATTCGAATGATGTTGCGACAAAGGAGTTATCGACCAAAGTATTGGAGCAGCTTGCCTCGGCGTCCGGTGATGGTTTCTTGAAAATGAACATTCGCAGAATCAGCAATGCTGAGGCTTTATCGATGCAGCTTGTAATGAGAAAGCCCGCTGGCTGGCTGTACGACAATGCCGGTTTTGCTGCCCGCTGGCAGTGGGGAGTAAAGTGGGTTGTAATGGAGAACGTACAGAAGGCATTAAGTCTTTTGCCTCGAGACAATTCCAAGGAAGCCCGTAAGGACGCCGTGATTTTTATAATTGTTGCGATGATGGTGGTAACTATATTCCGTTGCATTGGCACATTTATTCAAAAGTATTTAGGCGCCAAGATTGTGCAGGTTGCCACCGCTCAGCTTCGTGAGGAGCTTTTTGAGCATGCGATGTATATGCCTGTCGGGTACTTTACGACTTACGGCACTTCTGATGCGGTAAGTAGAATGATAGGCGATGTTAACGGCATAGGCAAAGGCATCCGTGTATTGCTTGGCAAAAGCCTTCAGGAGCCGCTGAAGGCGGTTTTTATGCTGGTTGCCGCGATGCTGTTGAGTTTCAAGTTAACGCTGATTTTCTTGTCGCTTGCGCCTCTTGTAATATATCTTATGGCTCTTTTTGGCCGCAGGATACGTAAATATTCCGGCAGGTCTCTTCGCAGCACAGCCGTTATGCTCGGCAAACTTCAGGAGACCATTTCTGCGGTTCGAGTTGTAAAGGTATATAATCGGCAGAAGTACGAAGCTGACATTTACAATAGTATAAGCCAAAAACTTCTCAAGCAGACGCTTCGTTTGGCCAAAGTTGATTCTATAACAATGCCTTTGCTGGATGTTCTCGGTATGATTGCCGGTTCAGCGGCGCTTCTTTTGGGCATAATTTGGGTTACGAATGCCAATATGCAGGCCAGCACCTTTTTCGGTTTACTAATTGCACTTGGCGTAGCGGCAGAATCGGTTCGCAAAACCAGCGATGTGTGGAATCAGATACAGGATTGTAACGCGGCCGGCGATAGAGTTTTTCAGCTTCTCGATAGTCCGGTTGAATATGAAGAGCCGGGCTCGGTGGAAATTGAACAAATCAGGGACAAAATAGAATTTCAGGATATTGTATTTACCTATCCGAATTGTGCGGAGCCTGTGTTGAAGAAGGTCAGTTTGTTGGTCAAAGCCGGTCATAACATAGCGATAGTAGGGCCTAACGGTTCCGGTAAGACGACGCTTATAAATCTGCTGCCTCGTTTTTTCAGTCCGGACAGCGGCAGGATTCTAATAGACGGTATCGATATAAAGAATTGCACGCTCAGGTCTCTGCGCGGCCATATAGCGATGGTTACTCAAAATGTTGTTACGTTTAACGATACGATAGCGGCGAATATCGGCTACGGCAATCCTTATGCGACAATGGAGGATATTATTACGGCAGCGAAGCGTTCCTATGTCCATGAATTCATAGAGCCTCTGCCGGACGGTTATGACACGGTTATAGGCGAAAATGGCAGCGGCTTCAGCGGAGGGCAGCTGCAGCGCATAGTTATAGCTCGGGCGATAGTGAAAAATCCGTCAATACTTATTTTTGACGAGGCGATGAGCCAGGTTGACGCCGATAGCGAGGCCAAGATACATAAGGTGCTGGAGGAATTGATGCGGGACAGGACTAGTTTTATAATAGCGCATCGTTTCAGCACCATAATATCATCGGATATAATAGTAGTGATGGATAAGGGGCATATAGTTGCGCAGGGCAAGCACGAAGAATTGATGGAAAACTGCCCGGTTTATCGCAGCTTGTATGAAACTCAGTTAATCGTTTCTTAGCAGTGTACGTTAGCTTTATTTAACTTTCCGGGTGAAATTCCCGCTATTTTGATTTTAGGATTTTCTTATGCCATTTAAATTATTAGGCCTTTCCGATCCGCTGGTACGGGGTATTCTTGCTACCGGCTACACAGCTCCTACAGAAATTCAGTCTCAGGTAATTCCAGCCGCGATTGAAGGCAAAGATATTATCGGCTGCGCCCAGACCGGCACAGGCAAAACTGCCGCTTTCGTGCTGCCTATTTTAAACCGGCTCAGCCACGAGCACGCGGCCAAAAACAAATGTATAAAAGCGCTGATTCTTACCCCGACTCGCGAACTTGCGGTGCAAATTGAACAGTGTATCATCGGCTACGGCCGATTCCTGCATATGCACACTCTTGCCGTTTACGGCGGCGTGAATATTCAAGGCCAGTTTGCCGCACTTCGCCGCGGCGTTGACATCATTGTCGCTACGCCGGGCCGTCTTATCGACCATATGCAGCGGCGAACTATCGACCTGAGGCACATCGAAGTGCTTGTTATCGACGAAGCCGACCGTATGTTCGATATGGGATTTATCAACGATGTGCGAAAAATTATCGCAGTTGTATCTACAAAACGTCAAACAATGCTTTTTTCCGCTACTATACCGCCCGAAGTGAAGGCTCTGGCTGCAGGGGTAATGAATCATCCAAAAATAATTCAGGTTGGCCGGGAGCATAACCCAATCGAGACTATTACGCAGCATATCTATCCTGTCCAAAAGGAACAGAAAATAGATATCCTACTGCATATGCTCCAAAAAGGAGGGATGTACAGCGTCCTTGTTTTTTCCCGCACAAAGCACGGTGCCGACAGGATTAGTTATCGGCTCCAGCGGGCGGGCATTAAATCGATCGCGATACACTCCGGCCGAACTCAGGGCCAGCGCCAGCGGGCAATGGAGGGCTTCAAAGACAATAAATTCCAGGTTATGGTTGCAACCGACATTGCTGCGCGCGGCATAGATGTTGAAGGAATTTCACATGTCATAAACTTTGATGTGCCTGTAATTGCGGAGGACTATATTCATCGCATCGGTCGTACCGGCCGGGCCACAGCCACAGGTGACGCGATTACGCTTGTTTCGCGCGATGAGGAGAAATATCTTCGTCAGATTGAAAAATTTATTGGCCGAAGCTTTAAACGGGAAAAATGTCCCGACTTTGCTTACGTGGCGGATTTGTATCAGAGTCAATCCGCAGATAAATCTCATTCAAAGCCGCACACACATAAATTTTCTGTTCCCGGCCAAAAACGGCGTCATTCACGCTGGCGACGAAGGTAAGATTTATATTTATTATTTGCGATAAATACTGAAAAGATAACTCAGGGCAAAAGTCATCGCCGTTCCTAAGACAATCAGCCAGCTCCACGCCAGATTTATAACTCCTTTATGGGAAAGAAGTAGCAGTGCAATCATAGATAGGGTACTGATAATCATCGCTACGACATTGCCGATATTTGCTTTCCTTTTTGTAAGAACGCCGAGCAGAAAAATGCCCAGCGTAGCTCCGCCGGTAAGAGAAATTATCTCGAATGCAAACCACAGAATATTTTCGACCGGCTGACAAGTTATCGCAATAATCGCTAAAATTAAACCAAAACCAATTACTCCAGTCCGCGAGATAAATAAATAGTGTTTTTCAGTCGCGTTTTTCCTGATAAGAGGGCGATAGATATCCATCACGAATGAAGACGACAGCGAGCTTAGCGGCGAATCTATACTGGCTAATATAATCGCTGAAAGGATTAGTCCTTTCAACCCTGCCGGCAAAAAATTTGCCGTAAAATACGAAATAACCTCTTTGGTCTTTGCCGGCTGGATTGCCTGAGGATTTTGCTGGAAGAACACGTAAAGCAAAGTGCCGATTGCAAGATATATGCAGAGTATTGGAAACGCTGTTGCTATTGTCAGGAAAATCGCGTTTTGACTTTTCTTTCTTGTTTTAACGGTGAGCAATCGCTGCATTAGTTCCTGGTCTGTGCCAAAAACCGCCAAACCGATAAAAAAAGCGTTGGCAGTACCTGCCCAGAAAGTTGTGGGGTCGTTGAGGTTAAAATCGAATTTAAAAATACTCAATCGTCCTGCATTATCTGCTATCTGCCATGCAGATGATAGACCGCCTTCAATATGTAAATAAAGATATATTAATAATGCGATACCTGCGGAGAAAAAAATGATAGTCTGGTATGCTCCGGCCCAGACAACTGCTTTTATTCCGCCAAATGCGATAAAAATGATGCTTACAATAGTGAAAATAAGCAGCGATTGTCCCAGGCTCCACCCTAAAATAATCCCGATTCCCATACAGGCTGCATAAAGCCTTACGCCTGAAGCTGTTAGACGTGTAACAAAGAAGAAAATCGAGCCGGCGTATTGAGTTTGGGGTCCGAAACGATGCCTTAAAAACTCATAAATACTTGTACAATTATATTTGTAAAAAACAGGAATAAATAAGAATGCTACCATTATTCGCGCTGCCGCCGAGCCAATGAAAAATTGCAGATACTCCCAGTTTTCGCTGTAAGCGGTTGCAGGTACTCCTACAATTGTCAGTGCGCTGACTTCAGTAGCGACAAAAGACAGACAGGCCACAATGGAAGGGATTTTTCTTTCACCGAGGAAGAAATCATTTGTGTTTTTTTCCCTGCGGCCAAAAATATAGGAAATTACAAAAAGCAGAAAAACCGCCGATAAAACTATTGTTAAATCAATTCCGCTCAAAACCATTGTCTTCCTATTGCTTTCCTCAAAGATTGTTCATTTTTGTTGAGGATATTTTCAGCCTGCTGAAAATCAATACCGCGAAAGTGCATCACAATAGCAGTCTTAACTTTTCCTTTTGCTTTTTTGAGGAGACTGGCAGTTTTTGATTTAGATAAACCGGTCATTTCTGAAACAATTCGAACAGACCTGTCTCGTAATTTATTATTTGTCGCCATCAGGTCAACCATCAGATTGCCATAAACTTTACCCATCTTTATCATAGCCGTAGTCGTAAGAGTATTAAGTACAAGTTTTGTCGCGGTGCCTGCCTTCATTCTTGTTGAGCCGGTGATTACCTCCGGCCCGACGACAGGATTTATAATTATTTGGGCCGGGATATCTTTGATTGCCTCCGGCGCACAGGTGATAAAAATTGTGCCAGCCCCTTTTTTCATTGCTTCTTTCAGTGCGACCCTCACAAAGGGCGTAAGTCCGCAAGCTGCGATGCCGACGACAACATCTTTTGCGGAAATTTTGTATCTGTTTATAGCGGCAACGCCGTCATTTACCTTATCTTCAGCTCCTTCAACAGCCCTTACCAATGCCCGTTTGCCGCCAGCGATAATGCCCCGCACCAGCAGGGGGCTTACGCCGAATGTCGGCGGACATTCCGAGGCGTCTAAAACGCCGAGCCTGCCGCTTGTGCCGGCCCCGACGTAAAAGAGCCTGCCGTTTTTCTTAAAACGCTCGACTATCATATCGACCGCCGCGGCAATTTTTTTATACTCTTTGCCGACTGCCGGTGCGACTAATCTGTCTTCTGCGTTGATTAACTTAACTATTTGCATAGTTGACAACCGGTCGATGTTCCTGCTTCTGCGATTACGCTTTTCTGTGGTTGGAAGTAATTTATGTGTTTTCATTGTGCCGGTATTACTTTCCCTAAAACTAATGATTTTTTTGCCCCTGTAGCGCCGGGGACGTTATTTGCGATGCCCTTTATTGCTGCATAAGCCAAGATGGCAAAAGAGACGGCTTCTTTGGCATCGCTGTTTATGCCGAAATCATCGGTCAAAAGTATTTTGCTTTTTATATTCTGCCGCAGCATTTTAACTAACGTTTTATTTTTCGCGCCGCCGCCGCAGAGTATTATTTCGTCCGGCATGGAAGGCAGGAATTTTTTATACGCATCTACGATACTATCGGCTGTAAAAGCGGTGGCGGTAGCGAGCATATCCTCAAACGATATCGACCGTTTAATAAATTTTCCGGTATAAGCCGCTCCGAATTCTTCTCTGCCGGTCGATTTAGGCGGTAATTTCCGCAGAAACGGATGCCTCATCATTTCATCGAGCAGTTTTTTATTTACCTTGCCTTTCGCGGCGATTTTACCGTCTTTATCGTAATGTAATTTTCCTTTGCTGAAAATAGTTGCGATTCGGTCGATAATCATATTTCCCGGCCCTGTATCGAAGGCGATTGTTTTTTTAAGTCCTGTCCCCGCAGGAAGATAGGTTACATTGGCGATTCCACCGATATTCTGAACGGCCCGGTTTTTTCTTTTATGTTTGAACAGCCAGTAATCCGCGAATGGCACCAGGGGAGCGCCTTGTCCGCCTGCCGCCATATCTTTTGGCCTGAAATCCGCTACGCAGGTTTTCCCGGTTTTATAAGCAATTACGGATGGTTCGCCAATCTGGAGCGTTGAGCGGATTTTACCTTTTGGATTATGATAAATCGTTTGGCCGTGCGAACCTATCAAATCAATAGTTTTCAGATTGATTTTATTTTTTCTGCATAATTTGATAACTGCATCAGCAAAAACTTCTCCGATAGCGAAATTCAGTCGGCTGATATCCGCGGCCCTGCAGGTTTTTTGTTCGGCAATATCAAGAATATTTTTTCTTAATTGCGGTGAGTATTCGAATGTGTCAAAAGCCAGCAGTTTAACTTTGTTTTTATTGATGTCAACAACAGCGGCATCAACGCCGTCAGCACTTGTGCCTGACATTAAACCGACTATACGCATTATTTTATTCCTGCCTGTTTGAATAATCGTAAGTTATCTTGCAAACGTGAGACTTTATTTCGTATCAGCCACAATTTCTTAAAGTCTTTTGCTATATTCTTCATCTGTTTATTTATGAACTGTAATTCCTTCTTATTTACTTTTTTGCCGGCCCGCAGGATTTTTACCGCAAGTGCCCGCCTTGCGGAGAGACAATCCATTTTCGCGGCAAGTTTCAATTCGTCAAAAGAGATTTTTTCGAAATTTTCAGCCGATTTCGGCAATTTCGGCCAGATAGATTCATCTGAAAGTTGCTCGATTATTTTTCGCAGGCCTTTTTCTTTCATCAAATCAATCGGATTATCAGGTTGATTGTTTTTTATGGGCTCAATGAGTGCGAAATACAGCCAGCTTTTGTTCGGAACGTTTGTTCCACAGGTAATGTAAGTGCTGCCCAGTAAACGAATTGCATTGGCCAATCGGCCCGTATGTTCGCCGAAAAAATGCGTGCAGAAATTGTCGGTAAATTTAGCATTATCAACCGCTTTGCCGTTCCAGCTATGTGCCGCTCCATGTGCAAAACTATGAAGGCTTGCTCCCAGAAAATTGCGATGGCCGTTATCACCCCAGTCGGTATTGAGCAGGCCTTCGGCGCCAAATTTACGACCTTGCGCAGCAAAATTAGTTACATTCGTTATTGAATTAGGCAGCCGGGAACCGTGAGTCAGCCAGCCGCTTGTGCCGGGGCAGACCATAAAAGGAATTTTTGCTTTAGCTATGTCTTTGGTTTTATAAATGTTTTTACCGTCCTGTTCATATTCCCAGTTAAGCAGGACTATATCTTTTGGCAATTTGCTCATCAATTCGGGATATTTGAGGACAATATCTGCCCAAACATTCATTCGTTTTCCATATTTTTGACACAGGCGATAAATTTTTAAAAGGAACTCCAGATAAACCCGACCTGTTCCGATACGGTCTGCCAATTTTTTGCTTCGGCCTTTACCTAATTCCCACGTTTCATCGCAGCAGACATTAAAATCCTTTGCCTCAAACAGCGGTATAAATTCGCTGTAAAGTTCGCTGACAAGTTTAATCGAGCCGGCATCGGCAGGGCAGAGCGTTGTGCCTCCGGGAAAACCCCTGAAACCGGGCATCTCGCCGAGATGGCGATATTTCGGCAGAGCGAGGATTTTTTCAAAATGACCGAAACTCGCCAGTGAACCAACCAGTTTTATGTGGTGCATCCGGCAATAATCCTGAAGTTCGAGAATCTCATCCGGCGTAAATGGACTGTAACCTTTGCCGATTTGGGGATGTTTTTTGAAGGCAAAGACATTTTCGATATATAACTGCAATTCGTTTATTTTCCAGTGTGCAAGTCGTATAACTAAATCCTTAAGCGTCTTAAGTTTCGGCACTTTTCCTCTGGAACAGTCAAGGTAAACGCCTCGTCTTTTAAAGTCCGGCTCGTCCTCTATTACGCATGCAGGCAGCCTGTTTCCGTAAATCTTCGCAAGGTCTTTTAATGTCTGTATGGCATAATATACTCCGGCGTCTGTCGCGGCGAAAACTTCAATTCCTCTTGGCGTAATCCTGATTTTGTATCCTTCGCCGTTTTTGACTGTTTTATCGTGATATGTTTTCGGCTTGAATGTCTTGCCGGTCTGGAAAAAACCCTTTTGAAAGGTAACTTTCCTTATCGGTATCAGCAATTTTTCAAATAATTTTTCATCCCTGACAGTCATACAAATTAGTATAGCATAAATTAAATAATCTGACAAATTTCAATTATTGCCAATGTTTTTAACATAAAGTATAATGTTAATTTGTATGAAAGACCTTATAACCGACCCTCTGAAATTCGCGTCGCTGGTAGCTCATCAGCTCAGAGGACCGGTTTCTACCGTTGGCACGATTTTGCAGACGCTCCTCGGCGAATTTGCCGGCCCGCTTACGCCTCGCCAGAAAGACCTTCTGCAAAGGGCGATTGAGCGTTGTGATGAGTCGCTCAAGGCCGCGCAGAGACTTCTTATAATCTCTAAGGCCGTCAGCGACCCCAGGGCATTCAGCGGTACGGTCGAGCTTTCCCTGCTTGTTCGCAAAACCTCAGCCGCCTGGATACAGCATGCCCGCCCGCATAATATCACGCTTACAGCGAAAATTGACGCTGAACCTGCCTGGGCATTTGGAACTGAAGCAGCAATAACGGAGGTTCTTGAGGCACTGCTGTCGAATGCTGTTAAATACACGCCTGACAACGGCAGGATTGAAATGATTCTTTTATATGACCGTTCAATTCATTCATATCAGATAAGAATCGCTGATTCGGGCATTGGAATTTCTGAGGAAAACCGCCGGAATGTTTTTCAGCCCTTTTACAGAACATCCGGCGCACACGCCTCATCACGGCCCGGCATCGGTCTGGGCCTTGCCTTTGTAAAGGCGATGGTTGACGCCGTAGGCGGAAACGTCCATATCGAAAAATCGCACCTCGGAGGTGCTGAACTTATAGTAAATCTCAAGGCTGCCCCCCAACCAGCAGCCCAGCAGATATCAGGAGATAAAAAAATGAAAAAGCCAATGAAAATAGTAATAATTGGCGGAGTAGCGGCGGGGCCTAAGGTTGCCGCTAAAATTATGCGGCTTGACCCCGATGCCGATGTAACTATTGTCGAGAAGGGCAGGCTGCTCTCTTATGCGGGCTGCGGTCTGCCGTATTATATCGGCGGCACTGTCAAAGACCAGAGCGAGCTGATGAGTTCGCCTGCCGGTGTTGTGCGCGACCCGATATTCTTCCAGCAGGTCAAGAATGTTCACCTTATGAATCAGACCGAGGCGATTGAGATTGACCGCAAAAAGAAATATGTCCGCGTAAAATATCTGCTCGATGGGGTAGAATCGCTGCTCGATTACGATAAACTTGTTCTCGCAACCGGTTCAGTGGCTGTTATGCCTGATATAGAAGGAATCAAGCTTGGCAACATTTTTACCCTTCACGGTGTAACCGATGCCGAAGGTATAAAATCTGCCCTCGACAGGGGCAAGGCTCGTGATGTTGTTATTGTCGGCGGCGGCCTTGTAGGAATTGAAATGACCGAAGCCCTTGTTAAAAAAGGCTGCAGGGTGACAATTGTCGAAAAACTTCCGCAGATTTTCCGCCTTCTCGATAGCGAATTGGCGATGCTCGTCGAAAATCAGCTTGAATCGCACGGTGTGCGAGTTCTTATTGAGACTGAGGTGAAAAAGTTTCAGGGTAATGGCACTGTCGAATCAGTCGTAACCGGCAGAGGCACATATCCTGCTGATCTCGTGATAATCGCGGTCGGCCACAGGCCCAATGTCGCATTGGCAGAGCAGGCCGGCCTCCAAATCGGCACAACCGGCGGTATCAAAATCAATCCTAAAATGCAGACATCAGACCCGGACATTTATGCTGCCGGTGATTGCGTCGAGAATACAGATATGATTACGCAAAAACCCTGTTATGTGCCTCTCGGCTCAACCGCTAATAAGCAGGGCAGAGTGGCCGCGGTAAATATCTGCGGCGGAAACGATACGTTTGCCCCGATCCTCGGCACCGTGGCCTGTAAGGTCTTTGATTATAACGTTGCCGTTACAGGTCTTACGGAATTTACGGCCAAACAGGCTGGTTTCAATGTTGTTTCAGTTCTTGTTCCCGCGCCGGACAGAGAGCATTTTGTACCCGGTGCAGAGGTTGTGATGTTAAAACTTGTTGTTGATAAAGAGACCCGCAGGCTTCTCGGCGCACAGGCCATAGGCGCCGGCAATGGCGATAAGCGAATTGATGTTGCCGCGACTGCGATTGCGGCGAAGATGACGGTTGAGCAGATTGCGAACCTTGATTTGTGTTATGCTCCGCCGTATTCGCCGGTGATTGACAATATTATCACAGCCGCAAATGTAGCCCGCAACAAACTCGACGGCCTGATGGACGGCATCAATCCGAAAGAAGTCTGGCAGATGTTACAGGAAAAGAAGGATTTTACTTTGCTGGACGTAAGAACACCGTCGGAGTATCAGCACGAAAGGATGAACGGTGCGGTTTTCATTCCTCTTGCTTCGCTGCGTTCCCGTTTTGTTGAGCTTGACAGGAATAAACCTATTGTGGCGTTTTGTAATTATTCGCTCAGGGCTTATGAGGCTGCGATTATATTAAAACACGAGGGCTTTAAGGATGTAAAGGTTCTCGACGGCGGCCTTGAAATGTGGCCGTATGAGAAATTTCAATAGTCGGCGGTTATTTTACTTTGTCCATTAGTTCTATAAATTCGCCGAACAAATAATTTGAATCGTGCGGGCCGGGCGAGGCTTCGGGGTGATACTGCACGGCAAATGCCGGCACATTTTTGCAGCGGAAACCTTCCAGTGTGTTATCATTCAAATTCATATGTGTAATCTGCACATCTTTATCAAGCAGTGAATCCGGGTCGATGCAGAATCCGTGGTTCTGACTGGTAATTTCAATCTTTTCGGTGATTAGGTTTTTGACCGGATGGTTTGCACCGTGATGGCCGAATTTTAATTTAAATCTATCGCCGCCGACCGCAAGACCTAAAAGCTGATGGCCGAGACATATCCCGAATATTGGTACTTTGCCCAGCAGTTTGCGTATGGTTTCGATGGCATAGCTTATAGGACCGGGGTCGCCGGGGCCGTTGCTCAAAAATACGCCATCAGGTTTTTGTTTAAGAACCTCTTCAGCGGTTGTATCTGCCGGCACGACCGTAACCTTGCAGCCGTGCGAAACTAAAAGCCGCAGAATATTTTGCTTTATGCCGTAATCGAAAACGATAACGTTGTATTTAGCCTGTGGTTTTATGGTCTGGCCGAATTCATTTTCAACAGGTTTATCCCACGTATAGCTTTTCTTTGTGCAGACGTTTTTTACAATATCTCTATCAACAAGGCCGGGATATTTGTCAAGTTCGTCTTTCAGGTTTTTAATGCTTGTTCCATCTGTGCAGATAATACCTTTCATCGCACCGGTTTGGCGGAGAAGCATAACTAATTTTCGCGTGTCAATGTCTTCGAGAGCGGGTATGTTATGTTTTTTAAGGTAATCATCGAGCGAAATTTGATTTCGCCAATTACTTGGGAAATTGCAGTTTTCCTTTACGACAAATCCGCTCAGATAAGGTTTATTGGATTCCACGTCCAGCGTGTTTGTGCCGTAATTGCCTATTAAAGGATAGGTCATTGTTACAATCTGTTCGTGATAAGAAGGGTCTGTAAGTATTTCCTGATAACCGCTCATAGCGGTATTAAAGACTACTTCTCCGCACTTTTTATCTTCAGCTCCGAATCCGCAGCCGCGAAAGCATGTTCCATCTTCGAGTAATAATATGCCTTTCATCCCGTTAGAATCCTTTTTAAATTATAAACATTGATTCATCCCGTTAAAAATCTTTTTTTCAATTTCTGATTCTAACGGGATTCACTTTATTTCCTTATTTGTAATACAGTTGTATTGGCTTTACATCTGTCTTTTTCTGTTTTAGCGATTCGATTGCTTTTGTAACCGCCGCGGCGCCTCTGATTGTCGTAGTATAAGGCACATTGCGGTCAAGGGCGGTTCTTCTTATCGCAAACGAATCCTTGATTGTTTGTTTGCCGACCGTGGTATTTATAATCATGGCAATCTGATTATTGATAATCAAATCAACAATGTGCGGTCTGCCTTCGGTCATTTTCAATACGAATTCCGATGGCACATTGTTCTTGATTAGCTCGATGCAGGTTCCCTTTGTAGCGAGAAGTTTAAATCCCATCTGATGGAGTTTTTTTGCTATCTCGACAGCCTTTGGCTTGTCAGCATCTTTAACGCTGATAAAGATATTTCCGCCTGTAGGCAGGTTATTCCCCGCTGCAATCTGCGATTTAGCATAAGCGATGCCGAAGTCATCGGACAATCCCATTACTTCGCCGGTCGAAAGCATTTCAGGCCCCAGCAGCGTATCGCAGCCGGGGAATTTCAGGAATGGAAAGACAGCTTCTTTGACGGAATAATAGCTTCTGTGTACTTCTTCTGTAAATCCGAGTTCTTTAAGCGTTTTTCCGGCCATCACTTTTGCGGCCAATTTGGCCAGCGGAACGCCGATAGCCTTACTGACAAACGGCACTGTTCTCGATGCCCGCGGATTGACTTCGAGTATGTAAATCTGATTATCCTTTACTGCAAACTGGATATTCATCAGACCTATTACATTTAGTTCCAGTGCGAGCATTTTTGTCTGCCATTTTATCTCCTTGATTAAGGCAGGGCTTAACGAAAACGGCGGCAGAGAGCAGGCACTGTCTCCTGAATGAATACCAGCCTCTTCGATGTGTTCCATAATCCCGCCGATAACGACGGTTTTGCCGTCGCTTATTGCGTCAACGTCAAGCTCGGCTGCATCATCAAGAAATTTGTCGATTAAAATTGGGTGTTTATCTGAAACAGCGATAGCGTTTTCAACGCAGCTTTTCAGTTCTGTTTCGTCATAGACAATTTGCATCGCTCTTCCGCCCAATACGAACGATGGCCGTATAAGCAGGGGGTAGCCCAATTTCCTTGCGATTTTGACCGTTTGCGCATAATTCATTGCTGTGCCGCTCAGCGGCTGGTTAAGCTTTAGTTTTTCGACTATTTTGTTAAACCGTTTTCTGTCTTCTGCGGCATCGATACTGTCGGGACTTGTGCCGATGATTTTCACGCCTGCTTTTGACAGGGCGTTTGCCAGTTTCAGGGGTGTTTGGCCTCCGAACTGAACGATAACACCGTCAGGCTTTTCTTTTTCGACAATGTTCATCACATCTTCGAAAGTCAAAGGCTCAAAATAAAGCCTGTCTGATGTATCGTAATCTGTGCTGACCGTTTCGGGATTACAGTTTACCATTATGGATTCGATACCGATTTCCTTCAGCGCGAATGCAGCGTGGCAGCAGCAGTAGTCGAATTCAATTCCCTGTCCGATTCGGTTTGGTCCGCCGCCGAGTATGATGACTTTCTTTCTTTTTGTCGGATTTGCCTCGCACTGGTCTTCATACGTAGAGTACAAATAAGGCGTATTTGCCTCAAACTCTGCCCCGCAGGTATCGACAATCTTATAAACGGCACAAATTCCGTCGGCGATTCGCTGTTTTCTGAGTTGTGTCTCAGGCATATTTAATTTTGATGCGATATACTTATCGCTAAAGCCCAGTTTCTTGGCCTGTTTGAGATTTTTTATGCTTATTTTGTCCTCAAACTGAACAATCTGGTCAATATTGTTCAAAAACCAGGGGTCAATTTTCGTAAGCTCATAAATTTCATTAATCGGCAGTTTTCTTCTCAGAGCCTCGGCGACATACCAGATTTTATCCCAGCGGTTAGCCCGCAGTATCTGCTTAAGCCGTTCGTTATCTATTTTTGAGTCGATATGTTTTCTGTCGAGCGAATATCGGTCGATTTCAAGCGAGCGTATGGCTTTCTGGAATGCCTCTTTAAATGTTCTGCCGATTGCCATTGCTTCGCCGACGCTTTTCATCTGGATAGTCAGTTCCGGATTTGTTGCCGGGAATTTTTCAAATGTAAACCGCGGCCATTTTACAACGCAGTAATCTATTGACGGCTCGAAACAGGCGGGTGTCTTTTTTGTTATGTCGTTTGGTATTTCATCGAGCGTATAGCCGACTGCCAGCAGCGAAGCGATTTTGGCGATTGGAAAGCCGGTGGCTTTTGAGGCAAGAGATGAGCTTCTCGAAACACGAGGATTCATCTCGATTACATACATTTTGCCGTTTTGGGGATTGACGGCAAACTGGATATTTGAGCCGCCGGTTTCAACGCCGATTGCTCTTATGATTTTCAGCGCCGCGTCGCGCATTGTTTGATATTCTTTATCGGTTAGTGTCTGTGCCGGCGCTACCGTAATGCTGTCGCCGGTATGAATTCCCATCGGGTCGAGATTTTCTATCGAGCAAACAATCACAACATTGTCTTTTTTATCCCGCATTACCTCTAATTCATATTCTTTCCAGCCGAGGACCGATTCTTCTACCAGCACCTCTCCTTTAGGGCTGAGGTTTAGCCCCCAGTGGATAAATTCCTTGTATTCCTCAGCGTTATACGCGACATTTCCACCTGTTCCGCCAAGGGTATAAGAAGGGCGGATAATCGCGGGAAAACCGACCTGCGCGACAATTTTTTGAGCTTCTTCCCAGTTGCGGACATATCCGCTTTTCGGCACTTCAAGGCCGATATCGAGAATAATCTTTTTAAATCTGTCGCGTTCCTCAGCCTTTTTTATTGTGGCGAGGTTTGCTCCGATGAGTTTAACATTGTATTTTTTCAGGACGCCGCTTTCTGCAAGCGCGACGGCCGTGTTAAGTCCTGTTTGTCCGCCGAGTGTCGGCAAAATGCAATCCGGTTTTTCTTTTTTGATGATTTTTTCAATCATTTCCGGCGTAATCGGTTCGATATAGGTGTGGTCGGCAAGTTCAGGGTCTGTCATAATGGTTGCCGGGTTACTGTTGACCAGTATTACCTGATAGCCTTCTTTTTTCAGAGCCTTGCAGGCCTGGGCGCCGGAGTAATCGAACTCGCAGCCCTGACCTATTACTATAGGGCCGGAGCCTATTATCATTATTTTATGGATATCTGTTCGTTTGGGCATTTTTTACATCCGTGCTGTAAACTAATTATTTTGTCGCGGAATTTGTTGTCGATAAAGATTGGTAATAGGCATCCGCCTGTCTCGTCCGAATGCTTTTGGAGTGATTTTAACACCCGGCGGACATAGACGCCGTTTATATTCATTTCGGTCAACCATCCCGATGACTTTTAAAACAGTCTCGGCATCGAAACCCTGCTTAACAATTTCCGGCAGCGATTTTTCTTCTTCGATATAAGCTTTTAATATACCATCGAGAATGTCGTATTCCGGCAGCGAATCGCTGTCTTTCTGTCCGAATCGCAGTTCGGCTGTGGGTATTCTTGTAATAACGCTTTGAGGTATAATTTCTCTGCCGTGCAGTTTGTTTACATATTCGCTTAGCTGATAGACGACCGTTTTCGGCACATCTTTTATCGCGGAAAAACCGCCGGCAGTATCGCCGTAGAGTGTTGAGTATCCCACGGCGGTTTCGCTCTTATTGCCTGTCGTCATAACGAGGTATCCGAATTGGTTGCTCATTGACATCAGAATAGTGCCTCTGATTCTTGCCTGCAGATTTTCATAAGCCAAACCTTTTTCATTCCAGCCGGCAACTTTGCCAAGTTCCTGATTGAAATTCTTCAGTACAGGCTCGATGGGTATATTATGAAATTCTATACCGAGATTTTTCGCGACCTTTTCAGCATCGCTTATGGTTTCAGCCGCGTTAAATCTTGTCGGCATTGTAACGCCGATGACATTTTCTTTTCCGAGAGCATCGACAGCGATAGCGGCGGTAAGAGCCGAGTCTATTCCTCCGCTTAAACCTATAAGTGCCTTATTAAAGCCGTTCTTTTTGATGTAATCTCTTGTCCCAAGCACAAGTGCCTGGTAAATTTCCTCTGTGTAGTCGGTCTTTGTTGGTGTGGATTCTGCCTTTATCTGTCCGTCCGCTTCGATGTCGGCGATGAGCAAGTCTTCTTCAAATGCCGCAGCTTTGGCGATAAGTTTGCCGGTCGAATCGACAAACATACTTCTGCCGTCAAAAACAAGTTCGTCCTGACCGCCGACGGCATTGCAGTATGCGATAGGGCAGCCTAATGTTCTGGCGCAATCCTCCAGAACCGCAATTCTCTGTTTTATTTTGCCCGCGTGAAATGGTGAGGCTGATATGTTGATAATAAGATTTTTTCCAGGTATGCCGGACAGGAATTTTTTCAGCCATTGAATTTCCCATATATCTTCGCATATCGTGCAGATTACGGATATGTCTTTTATTTTTATTACTGCCGGTTCACCGCCGCTGTTGAAATATCTTTTCTCGTCGAATACACCGTAATTCGGCAGCAGGGTTTTGTGGTAAACTTTTGTGATTTTCCCGCCGCCGAGGATAGCCAGAGCGTTGAAGCAGACCCCGTCAGCGGCTTCTGCGAAACCTGCCATTATTGTTATATCGGGACAATCTTTCGCGAGCTGCTGGACAGCTTTTTTGTTTTCGGCAAGAAAATGCTTTTTGAGCAGCAAATCTTCCGGCGGATAGCCGCAGATGCTCAGTTCCGGAAAGACAAGCAGCTCGACTTTTTCCTGTTTTGCGCGGGCATACATCTGCCGGATTTTATCAATATTTCCTGCAAAGTCCCCGACGGTTGTATTTATTTGTGCAAGACCTGTTCTTAAGCTCATTTAATTTCCCGTTTTTGTGCCATTTTACAGATTATTTACTTTTTGTCCATAAGCCATTTGTTAATTTGTTCAGCCGCTCTTCTTCCTGTGTCGATTGCCTTGACTACCAGCGAAGCCCCGAGAACCGAATCGCCCGCGGCAAAAACGGCCGGGTCGCTGGTTCGGAAATCATTAATAGCGATATTGCCGTTTTCATCGAGCTTGAGCTGCAGGCTTTTTACCAGGCCTTCCTGTTTTACGTGCAGAAAGCCCATCGCAAGAATCACAAGGTCTGCCTTTATCGAAAATTCCGTCTCTGCTATCTCTTTAATATTCCAGCCTCTGGGGGTTTTTATCCATTCGACCTGGCAGCCGTGCAGTTCGCTTACGCTTGTCTCGACGCCTGAAAGTTTTGTCGTTTTGACGCCCCAGATTCTTTCGCAGCCTTCCTCGTGCGACGAGGATGTTCTCATAATTCTCGGCCATGTCGGCCAGGGAGTATCTTCAGGCCTAATGTTTGGCGGTTTCGGCAGTATTTCAAGCTGATAAATCTTTTTTGCGCCTTGTCTGCGGGCAGTTCCGACACAATCGCTGCCGGTATCTCCGCCGCCTATGACTATTACGATTTTATCTTTGGCGGTAATTGTTTTTCCTTCAATTTTTTCACCATTGCAGACTTTGTTTTGTTGAACGAGATAATCCCATGCGAATACGACATTTTCATAGCCTCTGCCTGTAACGGCAAGGTCTCGCGGTTCACCTGCGCCCATCGTCAGGCAGATGCAATCGAACATTTTCTTTAGATAGTGTGAGGATATATCTTTTCCGACCTCGACGCCGGTCTGAAATTGAACGCCTTCAGCGGCAAGCTGGGCAAGTCTTCGGTCTAAAACAGTTTTTTCAAGTTTGAAGTCGGGTATTCCATATCTTAAAAGGCCTCCGATTTTTTCGTCTTTTTCAAAGACCACAACATTATGTCCTGCTCTTGCAAGCTGCTGTGCCGCCGCTAAACCAGCCGGTCCTGAACCGATAATTGCTATTTTTTTGACCGTTTTTTGTTTTGCGATAACCGGTTTTATCCAGCCTTCTTTAAAGCCCCGCTCGACAATCTGGTATTCGATTTGTCTTATAAATACCGGCTCATCGTTTATCGCCAGTGTGCAGGCCGTTTCGCACGGGGCAGGGCAGACGCGGGCGGTAATTTCCGGAAAATTATTTGTCGAATGAAGAATCTGGCAGGCCTTTTGCCACTGTCCCTTATAAATCATATCGTTGAATTCAGGTATATTATTTCCCAATGGACAGCCGACGCCGTGGCAGAATGGTATTCCGCAGTCTATACATCTTGCCGCCTGCTGGATAATATCGTCAGGCGTAAGAGCAAGCTCGACTTCTTTGTAATCCAGAATTCTCTGCTCAATTGGCCGATAGCCTGTTTTTTTGCGTTTATATTTTAAAAAGCCTTTTATCTCAGCCATAGAACACCTCTTCCGTCGCAGGCGTTGTCTCAGTGTTTCGATCTTCAGCGGCTCTCATCTTTTCAAGTGATTTTCGATAATCAATCGGTATAACCTTCACAAATCGGCCTAACATATCTGACCAGGAATTTAAAATCCTTTCCGCCTGTTTGCTTTGCGTCCATTTATAATGTTTTTCGATAAGTTCTTTTAAGAGTTTTTTGTCTTCATTTAGCCGGATACTTTCAAGTTCCACCATATCGAGATTGCACAGCGTATCAAATAATTGCATTTCATCGAGAACGTAAGCTATGCCGCCGCTCATTCCCGCCGCAAAATTACACCCCGTTTTACCCAGAACAACCACAGTTCCGCCAGTCATATATTCACAGCCGTGGTCGCCCAGTCCCTCTATGACCGCGATAACTCCGCTGTTCCGCACCGCAAATCTTTCTCCTGCCATACCGTTGATGAATGCCTCACCTTTTGTAGCGCCGTAAAGCAGGGTATTGCCGACGATAATATTTTCCTGAGCCGCGAATGGTGAGCCCTCAGGCGTTTTTACAACAATTCTGCCGCCGGAGAGACCTTTTCCAAGATAGTCATTGCTTTGGCCGATAAGTTTCAGTGTGATTCCCGGCGCAAGAAATGCCCCGAAACTCTGACCCGCCGAGCCGGTGAAATTTAACTCGATAGTGCCGTCCGGCAGCCCTTTCGGCCCATATTTTCTTACGATATAGTTGCTTATTATTGTTCCGACAGTTCTGTTGACATTGCGAATCGGCATTTCAATGGCCGCTTTTTGTTTACTGTCGATAGCAGTTTTTATTTTTTCAAGGATCTGCCAGTCAAGGTGGTCGGCTAATTTATCCGGCTGCGGATTAATTTTTCTTATAGCTCTGCCGTCCGATGTGTCGGGCTTATAAAAGATAGCTGAAAAATCCAGTCCTTTTGCTTTGTAATGTTCAATAGCTTTTTTAGTGCAAAGGTAATCGGCTCTGCCGACCATATCTTCAACTTTTCTGAATCCCAGTTGAGCCATAATCTGTCTGGCTTCCTCGGCGACGAAAAATATAAATCTTTCGAGGTTCTCCGGTTTTCCCGCAAATCTTGCCCTTAATTCCTTATCCTGTGTTGCTATTCCGAAGTCGCAGGCTCCTTCGTGGCATTTGCGAAGCAGCGTGCAGCCTAATGTAACCAACGCCGCAGTGCCGAATCCGAATCTTTCAGCGCCGAGCAGGGCGCCGATAACCACATCTCTGCCGGTCTTCATTTGTCCGTCAGCCTGAACGGTAATCCTGTCCCGCAGGTTATTATTCACAAGCACCTGCTGAGTTTCCGCAAGTCCCAGCTCCCACGGACAGCCGGTGTGTTTGATTGAGCTTAACGGGCTTGCCCCTGTTCCGCCATCGTGTCCGCTGATTAAGACCTCATCGGCATTGCCTTTCGCGACGCCTGCCGCTATGGTTCCCACACCGACTTCAGCGACGAGTTTGACCGAGACTTTCACGCCGGGATTGCTGCATTTCAGGTCATAAATAAGCTGTGCCAAGTCTTCAATTGAATAAATATCGTGGTGCGGCGGGGGGGATATTAACGTAACGCCCGGCGTCGAATATCGTAATTTCGCTATTTCTTCCGTTACTTTATGCCCCGGCAATTGTCCGCCTTCGCCCGGTTTTGCGCCCTGAGCCATTTTAATCTGCAATTCTTTTGCGTGAGACAGATAATTTATAGTAACGCCGAATCTTCCGCTTGCGACCTGCTTTATAGCACAATTCAGTGAAACCTTACCTTTTTTCTCAATGTATCTTTCTTCATCTTCGCCGCCTTCGCCGGTATTGCTCATTGCCCCGATTTTATTCATAGCGGCAGCGACACATTCGTGAGCCTCTTTGCTTATCGAGCCGTGGCTCATAGCGCCGGTGCAGAATCTTTTTACAATTTCGCTTGCCGGCTCAACCTCCTCAATTGGTATTGGCTGGGTGTCTTTAAATTCAAAAAGCCCCCTTAATGTACATAGTTTTTGCCCCTGCTGATTGACAGCCTTTGCATATTCATTATAAGCCTTTTGGTCGTTGTTTCTTACAGCGTGCTGAAGACGGGAAATTGTTATCGGATTCCAAAGATGCGCTTCGCCGGAGTTTCTGTAGTGATATTCGCCGCCGAATTCAAGCTCAAGTTCGCCGCCTTTTCTCGGCTCAAAGGCATGTTGATACCGTATAAGCGTCTCTTTGGCTATTTCTTTAAGACCTATGCCTTCGATTCGGGAGCTTGTATTTGTGAAAAATTCATTTATGAGCTCTTTATTGAGGCCAATCGCTTCAAAAAGCTGCGCGGTATGATAGCTTCTCAGTGTCGAAATTCCCATCTTGCTCATTGTTTTCAGGATGCCTTTTTTTATCGCGGCGATGTAATTATCCGCGATTTGCACCGGGTCCATACTGGTCGGCAATTCGCCTTGTCTTTGCATCTCATCGAGACACTCAAATGCAAGATATGGATTTATCGCGTTTGCACCATATCCGCACAGCAGACAAAAATGCATTACTTCTCTCGGTTCTCCGCTTTCAACAATAATGCCTGCGTCTGCTCTTAATCCTGCTTTTAGCAGTCCATTATGCACAGCGGCAGTCGCAAGCAGCGAAGGAATCGGTGCCATATTTTCCGATGCGAGTTTGTCGCTTATTATTAGAAGACAAGAACCGTTTTTGACGGCTTCTATTGCATTATTTACGAGTTTATCAATTCCATTACGCAGACTCTTGGCAGAGTCATTTGTTTGAGAATCAAACAAGGCATTGACAGTAGCGATTTTAAAATCGGCCCGATTTACCGAACGGAGACGTTCGATGTCTTCATTGGTAAGAATCGGATGAGGCAGTTTTAATTGTCTGCAATGCTGCGGTGTTTCCTCAAGGATATTTAGTTTTCTGCCGGTAAAGCCCATCAGGCTCATTACTAATCCTTCTCGCAGCGGGTCAATCGGCGGGTTCGTAACCTGGGCGAAAAGCTGTTTGAAGTAATTGAACAGCAGTTTCGGTTTATTGCTCAGCACCGCCATCGCCGCGTCATTTCCCATAGACCCGACCGGTTCCTGACCATTGACGGCCATCGGCGTAATAATCATTTTTAGTTCTTCACGGGTAAACCCGAACATTCTAAGCCGCTGGAAAATGGTTTCAGAGTCGCTCGTTACGAGTTTGGGACTATCGAAAAGGCCGCGAAGTTCGATGCGGTTTTCATCGAGCCAGCGTCTGTATGGTTTTTGTCTCGATATTTTGCTTTTTATTTCGTTATCAGTAACAATTCTGCCTTCAGCCGTATCGACGAGGAACATATGGCCGGGCTGAAGACGTCCCTTCATCTGGATTTTTTCCGGTGGAAATTCCACAACGCCGGCCTCGCTTGCCAGAATCGCAAGGCCGTCAGTTGTTACGATATATCGGCAGGGTCTTAGGCCGTTTCTATCGAGCGTTCCGCCGATTATTTGTCCGTCCATGAAAACCATTGCGGCAGGGCCGTCCCACGGTTCCATTATGGCGGAGTGGTATTCGTAAAAAGCGCGTTTATCCGTGCTTATATGGTATTTTTGCCCGAAGGCCTCAGGAATCATCATCATCATAGCGTGCGGCAGGGTGCGCCCCGCCTGCACTAATAGTTCCAGAGCGTTATCGAAGCAGGCCGAATCGCTGCCGTCCGGCACAAGCACCGGAAAACAATCGGGCATAAACTGTCCGAATTTTTCGCAGGCCATTTTATATTCTCTTGCGGCCATACTGCTTTTGTTTCCGCTTAATGTATTTATTTCACCGTTATGTGCGATGCAGCGGAAAGGCTGGGCCAGCTTCCAGTTTGGAAATGTATTTGTGCTGTATCTTTGATGAACTATTGCCAGTGCGCTTTTGACATTTTCATCCGCCAAATCCGGATAATAGGCGAACAATTGCCACGCCATAAACATTCCCTTATAGCATATTGTTCTGCTGCTCAGTGAGCAGATGTAAAAATCATTGCCTGCATCGCCGAATTTTCCCCTGATTTGCTTTTCAGTTCTTTTTCTTGCCAAAAATAATTTTCTTTCGAGTTCTATCCTTTCAAAGCCGCAGGCATCGATGAAAATTTGGCTGATATGCGGTTCTGCTTCAAGAGCGATTTTGCCGAGGCAGTCCGGTTTCACCGGCACGATACGCTGGCCGATGATTTTCATTCCGTGCAGTTCGATTGCCTGCTGGAATATGGAGAGGCATTTTTCCCGGAGTTCATTATCTTTCGGGGAAAATACCATTGCCACGGCGTATTTGCCGGGTTGTGGAAGATTTATATTGAGTTTTTTACTATGTGCAAAAAAAAACTCGTGTGGAATCTGGAACAGTATTCCCGCTCCATCGCCTGTGGTCTCATCGGCGCCGGCCGCTCCGCGGTGGTGGAGATTTACAAGGATTTCCTTGCCGTAATTGATTATGGAATGGTCGCTTTTGCCGGAAATATTTACAACAGCTCCGATACCGCAGGCATCGTGCTCGGTGCGCACTTCATATAATCCGCAGTCTGTCTGTTGTTTTCTTGCCATTTTTATTATTCCATAAAATAGCCGATTTTCTGTTCCAAATCGGCCATCTGCTGTGTTAATTATGTAATTTTAAATTTGTTATTTAACGAATAGCATTTCCGCATAAGTCGGCAGCGGCCACATCCTGGCATCGACAATCATTTCCAGACTGTCGGCGGCTTTTCTTACCCGGCTCATTGCAGGCACAACGATGTCTCTGCAATTTTCCGCTCTTTTTGCCGTGTCGTCAATACCGATTGCTGCGGCAGCGGCTTTTTTAAGTTCATCGATGCCGTTATTCAATTCGCTTATCAGTTCGCAGGTCTTGTCGAGTATTTTCTTTTGAGTGTCCGGGTTGCTTCCCGCATTACCGATACGTTCGGCAGCCTTTGCCAGTTTGCCGGAATATTCAATTGCGACCGGCAGAATCTGTCTTTGTGCGATATTCAAAGTGGTTTTTGCTTCGATATTTATCGTCATACTATAAGCGTCGAGCAGAATTTCAGTCCTTGCATTTAGTTCCGCTTTGCTGAGGACCTTATGGTTTACAAAAAGTTTGACATTTTCATCATCCATAATGGTTTCCAGCGATTCTACGGTCGATTTAATATTCGGCAAACCGCGTTTCTCGGCTTCTTTGGCCCATTCTGCGGTATAGTTATCGCCGTTGTAAATAACTCTGCTGTGTTCCTTTGCTATTTTATTCAATATTTTTTGAGCGGATGTTTTTACATTCGAGCTTTTTTCCAGCTCATCCGCGATTTCTTTCAGCACATCAGCGACAATGGTATTCAGGACGAACATAGGCCCTGCGGTCGATTGTGATGAACCAACCATTCGGAATTCGAATTTATTTCCGGTAAAAGCGAATGGAGATGTTCGGTTTCTATCGGTGCTGTCTTTCGGCAGCGGCGGCAAAACAGAGACACCTAATTTCAGATGTCCGCCGGCCTTAGATTCTTTCGCGCCGCCGGCAGCGAGTTGTTCTAATATATCCGTTAGCTGGTCTCCGAGGAAAACGGACACAATAGCCGGCGGGGCTTCATGAGCGCCGAGCCGGTGGTCGTTTCCTGCGGTTGCTACACTTGCGCGGAGCAGTTTGGCGTATTTATCAACCGCACGGATGACAGCGCAAAGCATTACGAGGAATACCATATTATCATGCGGTGTGCTGCCCGGGTCGAGCAGATTAATGCCGTCGTCGGTAACCATACTCCAGTTATTATGTTTGCCCGACCCGTTGACGCCGGTAAACGGTTTTTCGTGGAGCAGGCACACGAAATTGTGTCTCAGAGCGACCTTTTGCAGTGTTTCCATAACAAGCTGATTATGGTCCGTAGCTACATTTACAGTGGAAAATACCGGAGCCAGTTCATATTGATTAGGTGCCACTTCATTATGCTGAGTTTTTGCGGATACCCCAAGCTTCCAAAGTTCCACATTGACCTCATGCATAAACGAAGCGATCCTTTCGTGCAGCGCACCAAAGTAATGGTCGCTCATTTCTTGTCCTCGTGGCGTTGGCGCTCCGAACAGCGTCCGTCCCGTAAGCATCAGGTCGAGTCTTTTTTCAAAGAATCTTCTGTCAATCAGGAAATATTCTTGTTCCGGCCCTAATGTTGCGCCGACACTATTCGAGGTATTATTTCCCAAAGCCTTTAAT
Organism: Phycisphaerae bacterium; assembly: GCA_026386845.1. Taxonomy (GTDB): domain Bacteria; phylum Planctomycetota; class Phycisphaerae; order Sedimentisphaerales; family UBA12454; genus JAPLMW01. The sequence continues at coordinate 73,793 of JAPLMW010000028.1, read as the reverse complement.
ACCCTGATTGCTTGTTTGTTCAGAGCATCCATAGACCTTAGCAGGGGAGTTTTCTTGTCGAGTGCCTCAGCGTTATACGAGAAAAACGCGCAGGGAATATAAAGAGTGACAGTTTTCCCTGTTTCCTTGATGAATGCCGGGCTTGTGCAGTCCCATGCCGTATAGCCTCTTGCCTCAAAGGTCGCCCGCAGGCCGCCGGATGGAAAGCTCGATGCGTCGGGTTCGCCTTGTGTAAGTTCTTTGCCGCTGAATTCCATAATGGTTGTGCCTTCCGTGGTTGGCGAAATGAACGAATCGTGTTTTTCAGCGGTCAGTCCGGTCATCGGCTGGAACCAATGACAAAAATGTGTTGCGCCTTTTTCAATCGCCCAGTCTTTCATCGCGTTGGCCACTACATTAGCGAGGCTCGTATCAAGAAACCTGCCTTCTGTTATTGTCTTTTTGAATTCTTTATAGACATTCTTTGGCAGCCGTTCCCTCATTACGACATCATTGAAGACGTTTTTGCCGAATAACACGGTTACCGGTTCAAAATTTTCGCTCATTTTTATACTCCTGTTATTTGGATTACTTGTAATTATCCTTTTATTATTTAGAGATACAAAACAATTTTTACATTCGGCCCTGCAGCTATACTATTACTTAATATGCAATAACCATACCATATTGTAATTTAATGCAAAAATTGCTGCAGGTCATTGTTGTAAAGGATATTATAAAAGAATACAAATTCAATACAATTTTTTGCATATATACATTATCGTAGATTTTTATATATAAATCTACAATAATGTATTTTTTACGTAATTGTCTATTTTTATTAACCGATAGCTTCACCGCCGCGTTCACCGGTTCGGATTCTGATACATTCGGGCAGGTCTATCACGAATATTTTCCCATCACCGGTCTGCCCCGTTTTCGCGCCTGTCATAATGGCTTTTATTGTCCGTTCGACGAAGTTTTCATTTACCGCTATTTCAAGGCGGACTTTCCGCAGCAGGTTTCCTGTCTCTCTTACACCGCGATAGACTTCGGTTACACCTTTTTGTCTGCCGTGACCGAGCACTTCGCTTACGGTGATAAGATTAACTTCTTCTTTATAGAGTTCTTCTTTTACTTGTTCGAGTCTGTGAGGTTGAATTATGGCGATTATCAGTTTCATATTTAGTTTCCTTTTGATATTTTGGTTTATTCCAGCATTGTATAAGCACGCTCATTGTGCTCAGCCAGGTCAAGCCCTATTGCTTCGTCTTCTTCAGTTGCTCGTACGCCGATGACTGCATCAATCAATTTGTAGATGATGTACGTACCAATGAATGCGTAAGCTACTGTTGCAACCGCTGCGATAAGCTGTACAAAAAATTGTTTGCTGTTTCCCGCAAGCAGCCCGTCGGCACCGGCCTGGTTTATGGCCTTGGATGCGAATAGTCCCGTTGCTAAAGTTCCCCAGAAACCGCTTATGCCGTGTACGCCGAACGCGTCCAGCGAATCGTCATAATGAAATGTACGTTTCACAAAACTGACGGCAATGAAACAAAAGATGCTGGCAGCGATGCCGATTATCAATGCCGCACCTATGCCGACAAATCCCGCCGCTGGCGTAATGGCCGCCAATCCCGCGACTGCTCCGGATATGGTTCCGAGCATTGTAGGATTACCGTTAAGCTTCCAGTCAATCAATGCCCAAGTCAGCGCCGCCACAGCTCCAGCGGTATTGGTAACAACGAATGCGTTTACCGCGATGCCATTAGCGGCCAGTGCGCTGCCTGCATTAAAGCCGAACCAGCCGAACCAAAGCAGGGCAGCCCCTAAAACGCTGAACGGCAGATTATGCGGCGCAATTGCGTATTTATCATAGCAGGTTCTTTTGCCGATTATTAACGCGGTAACTAATGCCGCGATGCCCGCATTGATGTGAACGACCGTTCCGCCGGCGAAATCCATAACGCCCATATTTCTCAGCCATCCGCCGCTGCCCCAGACCCAGTGAGCGATTGGGTCATACACAAAAGTTGCCCACAGCAGTATAAAGACCAGATACGCCGAGAATTTCATTCGCTCCGCAAACGCGCCTATAATAAGAGCAGGTGTGATTATCGCAAACATTGCTTGAAATATCATAAATGCTTGATGTGGGATAGTAGCACTGTAGGCAGCGTATGGTTCGAGTCCGACTCCTTTAAGTCCGAACCATTGCAGGCCGCCTATAAAGCTGTTGCCTGGAGCGAAAGACAGGCTGTATCCGAATATCACCCATTGAATACTAAGGGCGGCCAGGGCGATGAAGCATTGCATAAGAACACTGAGGTAATTTTTTCGTCTGACAAGCCCGCCGTAGAAAAATGCCAGCCCCGGCGTCATCAGCATAACAAGTGCCGCCGATATAAGTACCCATGCGGTGTCGCCGCTGTCGATTTTAGCATACATTTTTTGTTCTCCTTATTGCATCTCTTAAAAACAAAGTATTTTTTATGATATAGTGCAATACTCATGCCAGAAAATTAGCAATATGTGGAAAGGTTATAACGACTTGTATTAAATGAGGTTATAGGAGTAATATATGATGATGCAATGATTTGTTTTTTATACAATAATGTATAAGAACTGTTTTTTAATTACATTATTGTATTTTTAGGAGAGAAGTTTGGGGAAGATACCGTATTTTTTAATCTTATATCCGAGGATTCTTTCCGTAACACCCAGTTCATCTGCGGCTTTTCTTTGTTGACCGCCGTATTTTTTAAGGGCATCAATAATAAGTTCTCTTTCCTTATTTTCTATAATCTCTATAAGAGATCGCCCCGGTAGAGCATCGCTTTTTTTAATCATTTGCAGTGAAGGCGGCAGATGTTCCGAGCGCACGACTTCGTCATTACATAGAAGAACAGCTCTTTCAATACAGTTTTCCAATTCTCTTATATTTCCGGGCCAGTGATAGCTCGTAAGCATCTCGATTGCCGGTGTTGAGATACGCGTAATTTTTTTATTATTTTCTCTTGAAAACTGCTCGAGAAAATAGTCGGCCATGAGCATAATATCATCTTTTCGTTCTCTCAGCGGCGGCAGGTAAATCGGGAAAACATTTATCCTGTAATACAGGTCTTCTCTAAATAGTTTTTCTTTGATTTGTTCTTCGAGGTTCTTATTGGTAGCGACGATGATTCTTACATTTGCTTTTATGGTTTCAGTCCCGCCTACCCGTTCGAATTCTCTGAACTGGATAATCCTCAGCAGTTTAATCTGCAAATTTACGGAAAAATCGCCTATTTCATCGAGGAAAATAGAGCCGCCGTTGGCTCTCTCGAATCTGCCGATTTTTCTTTCTGTTGCGCCTGTAAAAGATCCTTTTTCATGTCCGAAAAGCTCACTTTCGAGCAAGGTTTCGGGCAGGGCGGTGCAATTTACCTTTACGAAGGGTTTGTTTGCTCTGCTGCTGTTGTAGTGTATCGCATGGGCGACAAGGTCTTTGCCTGTGCCGCTTTCGCCTCGAATCAGCACGGTAGCGTTGCTGTCTGCGACCTGCTCAATCAATCGGTAAACTTGTTTCATCGCGTTGCTCGTGCCGACCATATTATCTATATTGAAATGTGTTTTTAATTCCTGTCTCAGCCGCAGGTTTTCTTCTGAAAGCTGTCTTTTTTCGGATTCGACAAGTTTGTTTAGTTTTACAGCCTGTGCTACCATTGTGGCGATGATATTCAGAAGATTCAGGTGAGCCTCTGCATCGTCGCCTTTTTGAACCTGTCTGTCAACGCTGAGAGTGCCGATTGTTCTGCCTTCGAGTTTTATCGGAACGCAGTAAAAGGCGATTTGTTTGCCCTGCGTTGATTTCCTTGAGTGTGTTTTGTGAAGAAATCTGCTGTCTTTGGAAATGTCCGGCACAACAATTTCTCTGCCTGTCTGGACGACTGTGCCGGTGATGCCTTCCCCGATTTTATAGCTGCCCAATTGCTTTGATTTTTCGCTTAAACCGTGGGCCACTTTTATATTTATTGTTTCAGTGCCGGGGTCAAGAAGGGTAATAGTTCCTTTTTGCAGTTTGACATGCGTGTCAAGAGATTTCAAAATGGCTTTGAGTGTCAGCTCAAGGTCGAGCGACTCGGCGAAAGCTCTTGCCATATCGCCCAGCAGTTGCACTTCTTTGGATAATTTTACTGCCATAGTCTTTGCCCTTAAAATATACAAAATTGTAGCTGAAAAACAAAAAATTACAATATTGTTTTTATGCTTTATTATAGATTTTTGGTCTTTTTGCTGAAACAGTTATTATGGCAGAATTTTACCCTAACTACCTGTCTTTTCAGGGTTAATAATATGATTTATCAAGGAAGCCAGACCTCAAAAAGAGAATCTGGCTTCAGAGGAGGGTGATGAAAAGTTCGTAATACCGAGTAGTTAATACCTCGGTTTTTTTGCTGTGATTCTCCATATCTAATTATTGTGGTTCCTATTTCAAAATCAAGTATTTTTTTGTAATTTTTTTGATGAAATTGCTGTTTGCTGGGGACCTGTTTATCGCTATAGGGCCCGATAAAATCTGCTTGCTAATCCGGTTTATCTCAAATATCCTTTAAGTGGAGTTGAAAACGATTATATGAAGGTAACGATTTCTACATTACGTCAGGCTAAGGCACAGGGGCGCAAGTTTGTCGCTGTAAGCTGTTATGATTATACCAGTGCCAAACTTGTTGCTGCTGCCGGCGTTGAGGTTTTGCTGGTAGGCGACTCAGCCGCACAGTTTATGCTCGGTTTTGATTCGACTCTGCCGGTAACAATGGATTTTATGGCAGCGATAACAGCAGCCGTCAGGAAAGCCGTTCCTGAGCAGTTGCTTGTGGCGGATATGCCTTATGAAGGCTGCAAAAATGGTGCTGATGAAACCCTGAAAAATGCCGAACGGTTTATTAAGCAGGGCGGTGTCGATATAGTTAAGATTGAAGCAACCGAATCGGATGTTGAGACGATTAAATCAGTAATTGACGCCGGTATCCCTGTTATGCCGCATCTTGGCATACGACCTCAGACAGGCAAATACAAGGCGGAGGGCACAACCGCTGAAATAGCGACGGAGATTATAAAACTTGCCGATGAGATGTATCAGGCAGGCGCTCAAATGCTTTTGCTTGAAGGCACAGCGAGGGAAGTTGCCAAAATTATCACACAGAAATTACCGATTCCTGTCATTAGTTGCGGTTCAGGACCTGATTGTGACGGTCAGGTCCTGGTTTTGCCTGATATCCTGAAACTCAGGAATGGTCCTGTACCAAAATTTTCTAAAAGTTTCGCAGATGTCGGCAAAGCTTGTACAGAGGCGGTTGCTTTATATGCGAAAGAAGTCAGGCAGGGCATTTATCCTGATGATGCTCATTGTTATCACATGAAGGCCGGCGAATACGAAAAACTTGAAAAACTTAAGACATAATTTATGCTGCAAAATGACACAACAATTCCGAATCAGACCGCCGCCGATGTTATTCGTCCTCTGATTATCTCCGATAGCCGGACTATACAGCGGTTTTATTCACCGTTGCGCCATTTGCTTTTTGGTTTTGAGGCTCAGGATATTCCTTGTTGTATTGTAGTGCCTCCTGACAGTCAGATAGAATTAAATTTTTGGCCTGGCATAGAGATAATAGAGTATCCCACGTGGCGTTTTCCTTTGTTTTACAGGCAGAACCGCCTTCGGCTGCTTTCGCAGGTAGAGAGATTTAAGCCTACAATTGTGCACTGTTTTGGCACTGCGACGGCGCCGCTTGCCAAGGCGGTTGGCTGTACTTTTAATATTCCTGTTGTTCTGACGGCAAATTCCGCCGGGCAGAGTCTTTTAAGGCGTTGGAGAATACGTAATGGTTTTTCAGCGGTTATAACGCCTTCGAACCGCATTGCAGAATTGTTTAAGAATCGCAACCCGCGTATTGCGCCTCTTGTCAGGCAGATTAACACTGGCACGTTTGTTGATGAAACCTGTGCTTGTTTTTCCCGGCAGGGGCAGATTCCCAGTATGATTGTCGTCTCGGATTTCCTGCGTTTTGATGATTTGGAGCCGTTCCTGAATGCGATAAGACACCTTGTCATTGACGGTTATGAATTTCTTGTCGTTCTGATGGGCGACGGTCCTGCCGAGGAAGATATTCGCAAATTTATTCACGCTGTCGGACTTGCTAATACTGTTAATATTTCGCCTCAGATGCGGCCGTTGCGGGCGGTGTTTCGCGGTGCGGATATTTTTGTTCAGCCTTGTGTTACGGAGAGGTTCGACCCTGCGATGCTTGAAGCCGCCGGTGCCGGCATAGCGATTGTCGCTGATAAAAGCAATGCCGACGATTTCCTGCTGAACAATGTAACCGCCGTTTTGTTTGATAATCGTGATGAATTGAGTATTTACTCGGCATTACAGAAGTTTCTTGACGACAGGGAATTTGCGAAATCGACAGCATCTGCCGCGCAGAACCATCTCCGCGGCAGTCATTCTGTAAGTTCGATGGTCGATAACCTGCTGACAATCTACTCTCAGGCAGCTTCAGCTTTTTTTGCTTCGCACTGATTCTTTGATGCGCTGAATATGTCCGCGGCCGAGCGCCTTGACTTCGCAGCCTAATTCGAAATACCGTTTGATTTTTTCATCGTCCAGAATTCCGAAACAGTCCACTACCGCCAGTGTTCCGCCTGCCCATTTGACAATATCATCAGGATTAAGCTTCAGGTACGGCTCGTGCGGCACAGCTAAAATTATCGCCTCAACGCCTTTGAGAGCTTTTTGCAGGTCGCTCTGCAGCCGGATTTCCTTTAACTGCTCTTGATTGCGGAAAAATCTCGACCAGGATTGTCCCCGTGCCGGATAGGTATCCTGTTGTTCCAGTTCATACCAGTGTTCCACATACGGGTCATGCAGGCTCATTTCTGCACCCATTTCGGTCAGTTTTCGCACAACTATTTCTGAACCGCTGTATCTTGTATCGGCGACATCCTGCCGATAACTGGCTCCGCACAGCAGGACTTTTGCTCCTGCGATGTATCGGCCCATATTCCGCAGAGCGTCCCGTGTTAGTGTGGCAACATGCAGTCCTCTGGTGTCGTTGATATTGATAGCCATTGTCGATATTTTGAAAATATCATCTTCGAATCCGAGCAGATGTTTATATGCCCAGTAGCCTAATCCGCCGTCTTTTGGCAGGCAGTATCCGCCGATGCCTGGCCCGGGGAATATCATATTATTATGGGTAGGCCGCATTTTGATGGCCTTAATTACTTTAATCAGGTCCACGCCGTTGCGTTCGGCGAAAATCGACCATTCATCGAGGAACGCAAGAATAGTTGCTCGGTAGGAGTTTTCAACGATTTTAGTGGTTTCAGATTCGATTGGCCTGTCCATAACAGTCAGCGGGAATTTTTCAGTATTAAGAACTTCGTGCAGAAATTTTTCTACACGTTTGCGTGCCTCGCCATTGCATCCCGAGCATACTCGCCAGAAGTCGCGGATTGAAGCAACATATTGTTTGCCCGGCATAACTCGCTCAAAACTGTGAGCGAGCAGCGGTTCGGTCTTGATACCGCGAACCTGAAATGCTTTTTTCAGTATCGGCCAGGCGACGAATTCTGTCGTGCCGGGCGCTACGGTTGTTTCAATAAGAACAAGGCAATTCGGCCCAATCTTCTGGCCGATAGTTTTCATCGTTGCCTCGAGCGCCACCATATCGGTTGAACCTGTATGCAGATTGCCTAAATCTTTCTTTAGATAATCGCATTGAACATCGATAACAACGCAATCCGCCAGTTCAAGACAATCGCTGTTGTATGTGCCGATTAGTGTTTTTTTCTCCAATACGCATCGGGCTATCATCGGGTCAACTTCAGGGTCTTCCGCCTTGACAGGCGATTGTCCCTTATCGAGCATTGGGATTTTCCAGTAGCTTCGCGGGCTGGGCCGTTGGCAGCCGATTACGAATTTAGATGGCTTGCCTGTTTTTTTATCGACGGTATCTGCAACGATAGCCGCCATTACCGCTCCGACGAATCCTACTCCCATTACTACTACGATTTCCTTACCCTCTTTTCGTGCAGTCTCGGCAAGTTTTCGGACGCGTTGCAGTTCTGCCGCGTAGTCTGCCGGCTGGGGGATTGCGAATTTTTCTCCGGATGGACTTATTGAATATTCTGTCATAATTTATACCTTAAAATAAAATATTACACGCAGCAGCAGGCTCCTGTAAATTTAGGCTGCTGCCGGCCTCGTATAGCATTAAAATACCAAACGTTTTATCAATAAAAACGGCAGGACAAGAAAGATAACCAGTGCCAGTATTATCGGCAGCACTATTGGCAAAGCTATTAATCCCAGAATTGCCAGCAGCACAAAGAAAACAGCCCCGACAATAAGTAAAGGCAGCATAACAACCGGCAAAAAGACCAGTGAAACCATTATAGCTGAGAGCCCGAATAAAAGTTTTAAAGCGAGCTTAATTGCGAAGAAAAAGATTTTAATAAACAGCAGAGCAAACAAAAGGGCCGCCAAAATCATTATTGTTATCATTTTATTTATCCTTTAAATTGTATATATAAATATACCCCGCCTTTTTTATTATGTCAAATTTCTTCTTTCTGGTTTGTCCGCCGCAGCCGGTTTCTTCGTAACCTTGTGAAGTAGAATGGTGACGTTTACCCGCCTTTTATCCGCCTCAGGTGGACAGGCGGGGCAGATTAGGATTTCGAATTTTCTGATAGGGGGGTCCCAATATAAAAACTGGCCGGAAAACTCGCTACAGGCGTTATAGAAGTCGCAGAAAAACCTTAATTTTGAGCTAAAAAAGCTGTTTTTCCCCACAATTCCATTAAGCCTGCCTTTCGTGTTGTCGATACAGATTCAGGAGGGCGGATACGCAGTTATCTCACCTCCCAAAGGTATTTGCCGAATGGAAACAAAATATGTCTAAACTTCTTGAAATTCTCGGCAGGGGAATAGCCGTTAACACCGCAGGGCTTATCTGGCACTGGATTGATGTGATAATCAAGCACAGTCCGGATTCCGCCTTCGCTGAAGCTTCGGCGGACAAGTCCGGGTCAGCGGATAAATCCGAGTCGATTGATGAAATCCTTGATCTTGTGTCGCTGGGAAGTTTCGACATTGCAGAAGAAAAGGTTAAGCAGTATCTGCTCGAAAAACCTGACTGCACCATAGGCAGAATGGCAGCAACGGCAATATGTCTTGAAAATTCCGACCTGGCAGGGGCGGTCGAGAATTTACAATCCGTTTATTACAGACAGCCGAATAATACCATCGCACTTTATACGCTCGGACATTGCTATGAAAGACTCGGCAAAGAAGCCGAGGCTGTCGAGTTTTATCAGGACTGCCTGAAATTCAAGAATTACCTTGAACTGCCGAGACTGAGACTTGCCGCGATATATTTCAAAAACGGCCAGCTTGAGCGGACGATAAAAGAATATATGCAGCAGAGAAACGAGCATCCCGACGATATCGAAACATTTGTGCTTTTAGGGCATCTGTTTATGCAGAACGGCAGCTACGATGCGGCGATAGACGCCTTTAACAACGCAATACTTATCCATCCGGATAACTTCGCAGACCCGATAGAAGAAGAAAAGATGAAAGAGCTTATAGCCGCCAGCAGCTGCGGCCAGGCAATCGAATATCTGAATAATCTGCTTGAGCAGCAGCCTGAGGCGGCGGAATTGTATCTGCAGCTCGGCGATATACTGGCTGATGAAGGCGAAATGGCAGATGCTATTGTGCAATACGAAAAAGCTATAAGATTACAGCCCAGTTTCCTGCAGGGACTTGTAAAGCTCGGCTCTTTACATCTGGGTCAGGGTAATTTTTCCATTGCCGCTGAGTGTTTCAACAAGGCTGTAGCAATCAATGACGAAATTGTGGATGCATATTTCGGTTTAGCCGCGGCACAAAGAAAGGCAGGAGACGAAAATACAGCATATAACACCTTAATCCTCGGCGCTACAATACAGCAGAACAGTTGTATTCTTTTCGCTGAGGCGGCAAGATTAAGATATTGCGCGGCGGCTCAAATAGCGTCGTTGGACAGCGAGGAAGGTCAAAACTCCTTTGGAGTTATGTTTGAGACCCTAAAGCAGCAATGCCTGCTGAATCCGGGCAACCAGTCTCTGTTATATGCCCAGGGACTGCTGCTTATGAAGGCGGGTTTATTTAGAGAGGCGGCTGAATGTTTCAGGGAAATTATCCGGAAAAATCCGACCCATTACAGGGCGCTTAGCAGATTAGTGCTTTGCTTTGCGGAAAGAGGGGAAAAATCCAAAACACTTATGTATCTTGGAACTGAGAATGAAATCGGCAGCGAACTTCTTAGTCTCCACTATAAAACCTCATTACTGTATTGCAGCCGGGGCAGTTTCATAGAGGCATTAAAAACAACCAAGCACCGGCTTGAAGAGAATTTTGACTCTCAAAACGCCTTAAACACCATAAACGAGACGCTTCAAAATATGGGGCTTATCGACAGGGCCTTTGCAGGCTGGAACCTTATAAGCGATATGGTAAGTCACGCCGTAGGCGAATAAATCTCGCTACAAGCGGATAAATTGCACTACAAGGGCTAAAAGCCCGTTTTAAGCCAATCCTGCCTTGAAACCTGAAAACGCTGAATGAAACATAACATATATTATGGGACGTTCAATATTAGGGAGAAATTAAACAATTACGTCAAAAGGAGGAACCGCAACCGTTAAATGATTTTTCTTACTTCTTTATTTCCTTACCTCTTTACTTCCTATTCTTCAAGCCAGTGTTCAGCAAACAAGGCAAAGTCCAGCATATTGACAAACCCATCGCCGCTTGGAGTAGGCGCAATATCAGCGGAATAAGCGCTTCGCATTAACCATTGAGAAGAAAAATCCGCAAGACTATTCATATCACCCTGCCAATTATTGGCAAAGGCCGCCCAGTCAATAAAATTAACAATACCGTCACCTCCGCTTGGAGCAACATCAGCAGATAATTTTTCAAGCAGCCACTGATCTGCGAGCAATCCCAAATCCAATGTATCGACAATGCAATCGCTGTTTAAATCTCCTGCATAAAATACCGGCCCCCATCTTGCCCAGTAATATGAATATTTTCCGCCTGCCCTGGTAAAATTGCCGCCCACGATAAGCTCACCGTTATAGACCGCAAGAGCAGAAGGAAAATTTCCATCAATACCGTAGCCGAGCGGCTGCCAGCTATTGCCGTCCCAAGCGGCAATGCGATTAGCATCTATGCCGCCTGCTTTGGAAAAATTGCCGCCGGTAATAAGCTCACCATTATATGTCGTAAGGGCAGAAATAGAAGGAAAAGAGCCTCCACTCATTCCACTGCCAAGCGGCTGCCAACTATTGCCATCCCATGCGGCAATGCGGTTGGCACTCCGGCCACCCGCCGAGGTAAAACTGCCACCCGCGATAAGGCAGCCATTATAAACTGTAAGGGCAAAGACAATAGGCATACTTCCGGTTATACCGCTGCCAAGCGGCTGCCAACTATTGCCATCCCATGCAGCGATGTAGTTAGCATTTTGACCGCCCGCTTGAGTAAAAAGACCTCCAGTGATAAGCTGGTCATTATAGACTGTAAGCGCATAGATCCCATAGTTCATACCGCTGCCGAGCGGTTGCCAGCTATTGCCGTCCCATGCGGCAATGCAATTGGCGCTCTGACCGCCTGCCGTAGTAAAATTGCCTCCTGCGATAAGCCGGCCGTCATAGACCGCAAGAGCATAAACCGAATAGTTCATTCCGCTTCCGAGCGGCTGCCAGCTATTGCCATCCCATGCAGCAATTTGGTTGGCATCTATACCGCCTGCTTTGGTAAAGTTACCTCCGGCAATAAGCCGACCGTCATAGACCGTAGCAGCTCCGACATAGCAATTGGAATCAGCGGGAGAGTTCCTGCTTACTCCGCTGCCGAGCGGCTGCCAATTATTACCATCCCATGCAACAATACGGCTGGCACTCTGGCCGCCTGCTGCAATAAAACCACCTCCTGCGATAAGCCGGTCATTATAAATCGTAAAAGCCACAACCGGTTTACTTGGACCGCCTAATATCGGCGACCAATTACTACCATCCCATGCAACAATATGGTTGACTATCATACCGCCTGCTTTGGTAAAATTGCCCCCTGCAATAAGCTGATCGTTATAGACTGTAAGAGCTTCGACATAAGGAGGATAATAAGCACCATCGCTCATCCCACTACCAAGCGACTGCCAACTATTGCCATCCCAGGCAGCAATGTTGTTGACATCCCGACCACCGGCAGTAGTAAAAATGCCTCCTGCAATAAGCCGGTTGTTATAAACTGTAAGATCCCGGACATCAGGATAAGAGCCTCCGCTTATTCCATTGCCAAGCGACTGCCAACTGTTGCCGTCCCATGCGGCGATACAATTGGCGTCTATACCACCTGCTGTGGCAAAATTGCCCCCTGCAATAATCCGGCTGTTATAGACCGTAAGAGCATAAACCTGATTGTTCATCCCGCTGCCAAGCGGCCGCCAACTATTGCCATCCCAAGCAGCAATGTTGTTGACATCCCGACCATCTGCAGTAGTAAAATTGCCTCCTGCGATAAGTCGGCCATTATAGGCTGTAAGAGCTTCGACACCAGGAAAAGCATGACCAGGAGTTTCACTCATCCCACTGCCAAGTGGCTGCCAACTATTGCCGTCCCAGGCGGCAATGTAATTGGCACTCTGACCGCCTGCTGTAGTAAACTCGCCTCCTGCGATGAGCCGGTCATTATAGACTGTAAGAGAGTAAACCAGATTGTTCATTCCATTACCAAGGGATTGCCAACTGTTGCCGTCCCATGCGGCAATATAGTTGGCTGTCTGACCACCTGCAGTAGTAAAATTGCCTCCTGCGATAAGCCGGCCATTATAGATCGTAAGGGCCACGATACAAGCAGAAGAGTCCCCGCTTATTCCGCTGCCAAGCGGCTGCCAATTGCTGCCATTCCATGCGGCAATGTTATTAGCATCTATACCCCCTGCTTTAGTAAAACTTCCCCCGGCAACGAGAAGTTCAGACTGAGGTCCTGCTCCATCAGGGTCCCATTTAGTTACAGCAAAAACAGCCAAACTTTTACCCTGATAAGCACGTCCACTCATACCCGGAGGACCATAACCCTGTTTCCATTCGAAGTTACACTGTGAAAAGGCAGGCGAGATTGCTATTGCTGATAAGACGAAAACGACCAGGCCGCAAGTGCCGGCTGATGACTTTATCCTTTTGTAAATCTTCACCTATATCTTCCTCTCGATATTTTTGAAAAAGGCGGCTCCATTATTTACAATTTTCGGAAAATGTAATTATACCGTATTCTATTCAAAATTCAATAAAAAACGAGTATCGCATTATGTAAAAAACGCTGAAATTCCGGTGATATTTTGCCATTTCTGCCTTAATCATCCGTTTTAACTGCAAAAAGGCTTTTTTGTTGACAGATAAGCCTCATTATTTATAATGACTCATCTTTTATTATGCGGAGTAAATCTATGAAGAATAGGATAGTTGTGGTTCTAAGCTGTTTACTTTTCAGCACTTTCGTTTCAGCACAACAGGCCGAAAATAAACAACAACTCAAAGACAACTGGGATGATTTTCTGCATTATACGGTGATAGGGCGATTCGACCTTGCCGCCGGTTTTGCTCAAAAAATCATTGACAGTAACGCCGACCCGCTGACATTATTGAGTTTGAGCGAGGACAATCCGAGCGGTTATGGAATATTAGTAAAAGTTCAAGCAAGCAATCCCGACCTTGCCCCCCTTGCGGCAAAAATTCTCGATATTATTGAACAGGGACGGTATCTCCGCCGGACTGATTCCGAAATTATACGCGATGAAATTAAAAGACTAAGCAGCACCGTTCGCGGCAAATACACCGCTATCGAAAGGCTGCGAAACGCCGGCGAATACGCGATTCCATATATGATTGACGCCCTTAGCGACGAGAGCCGCAAGGCTGAATTACCAAGTATTACTACCGCCCTGCCCGAAATCGGCAAAGAGGCTGTCCGGCCGCTGACGGCTTCGCTTGTTATGGAGAATGCCGCCGTGAAGGCTGAAATAATAAAGGCGCTGGGCAAAATAGGATACCCTGAATCGCTGGGCTATTTGAAATTTATCGCTGAAAAAGATTCATCCGAACAGCTTCGCCAGATTGCGATTGACAGTATGAGCCAGATAGATTCGGCAAGTGTAAACAAATCGGCAGCGGAACTTTTTTACGCACTGGCGGAAAATTACTACTATAAAGCCGAATCGCTCCGCCCTGCCGCTGAGGCAAACTTCGCAAATATCTGGTTCTGGGACAAAGACGGCAAAAGGCTCGTTAAAGAGGAAGTCGATAAATCTTATTTCCACGAGCTTATGACGATGCGATGCTGCGAATGGTCACTGCGGGCCAATCCTGAATTTGGGGATGCGATTTCGCTGTGGTTAGACGCTTTTTACCGGTTAGAGAAAGCCAATATTGCATATCCGAAATATTTTGGTTCCGGTCACGCTGATGCAATGACTTACGCCACAACGGCGGGAGCCGAATATCTTCATCAGGCGCTCGCCCGTGCCATAAAAGACAAAGATACAGAGATTTCGCTTGGTATAGTTGAAGCCCTTGGTAAAAACGCGGGCGAAAAATCGCTTATGTACCGATTCAAGACATCTCAGCCGCTGATTGATGCTTTGACGTATGACGACAGAGCGGTTAAATTCAGCGCGGCCATCGCTATTGCTCTTGCCGGTCCGACCGAAAAATTCGCCGAAAGCGAACTGGTTGTAAAAAATCTTTCTGACGCTCTTTCAACCGCTTCCGACGCAAACTGGCCGAAAGAAAAGGCCGATGCTTATGCCGCTCGTGCCTGCCGGGCAATGCTGAAACTTGCCCAGACGAGAAATAAAGTTATAGACCTTTCTGTCGCCCTTTCGTCTCTCGTGTCCGCTGCGAATGATACAAGAGAAGATATAAGACTCCTTGCCATTCAGATTCTTGTATATCTGCCCAGTCCTGACGCACAGAGGGCTATCGCTGAAATGGCACTTAAGGAGGACAACGAAATAAAAATCAGAATTGCGGCTTTCAGCTCGCTGGCTGACTCGGCGAAAGTAAATGCCAATCTTCTGCTCGATGAGCAGGTCAACAGGATATATTCGATTGTTCAGTCAACGGATGCAAATGCCGAGCTGCGATCATCCGCGGCAGCGGCTTTCGGGTCGCTGAACCTGCCGAGCAAGAAAGTAAAAGAACTGATTCTTAATCAGGCGAAAATATAAGTCGGTTGAATTATGCCTTAGTCTCAGGTGCCTGTTATGGCTAAAATTGCCCCCAAAGGCAGTAAAATTGACGGGAAACAGCACGAAAGTGCGGTAACGGATTTCGTCAAAGGGCTTTCATCGGAACATAAAATGCTGATAATCCTGAAAGCTCAGCTTTACGGCGGCAAATGGGAGCCGATGTATCAGGATTTGAAGAACCGCCTGGAAGGCAAGCCTTATATATTCAAGCTGGCGAACCGCATCAACGACGATATAGAAAGAATCGAGCAGATGCGAAAGTTTGAGCAGCAGCACAGCGTAAATCTATGTGACTATGTTGATTCCGTAGAATGATTGTTTCGGCATTATGAGAATTTTTCAGGGAGATAGTCTTGAAGAACTTTTGCCTGGTCTGGTTGTTGGTTTTTACGATATTTTTGCCGTCGGTTTGCGACGCGGTTATAAGCGAGAAGTTGCTCAATGAAGCCGGTCTGCAGACGGTCTGGCAAAGCGCGATTCCCTTAAATCCGCCCAGTCGGACAAGTCCGAAGGAAAAGGTGGAGAAAATAACTGTCCTCGGCAATTATCTGTATATTTTAACCAACAGCAATTATTTGTTCTGCTTAGACAGGCATACGGGCCGATTAAGTTTTGCCGCTGCTGCCGCGGAGCCGAAAATGCCGGTTTTTGAGCCGGCGGATTATAACGGCATTGCTTATTTGATAGCCGCCAATAATGTCATTGCTGTGGATGTTGAAAAAGGCGCAGAACTTTACCGGCATAAAATTCCCTTTTCAGTTTCCGCCGCTGCTGCGGTAAATGCCGCTTATTTGTATATTCCCGGAACGGATAAACGCCTGCATATTACAGACGTCAACGGCAGGTTTGAAAGATTCAAAGTAGGCTCCGACAACGATGCTTCCGCTATAACAGGTGTTATTGCAACCGATAAATTCGCAATTTTTACAACCAAAGCCGGCAATGTAATATGTATGAATCCGTCCGAACCGAAACGGCTCTGGCAGTTTGACGCCGTTGGGGCTGTTACGGCACTGCCGGTCATTGTGCAAAACTGGCTCTATGTCGGCAGCAAAGATACCAATCTTTATAAATTAGACACCGGCAGCGGAAAAATGATATGGAAATTTTACGCCGGTTCCGCACTTGATACCTCCGCAAGGGCTGCTGAGACAATTGTTTATCAATACGCCATCAATAAGGGGCTTTACGCGATAGACGCAAACAGCGGAAAACAGATTTGGCTTTTGCCGGATGGGATTGAATTGCTCGCCCAGAACGGCAATACGGCTTATGTCTTCGAGAAAAACAATACCTGCATCGTAATGGATAACAAACAGGCCAAAAAGATTTATACAATCAATTTCGCGCCTGTAACCACATTCGCAGCCAATGTCTATGACGACAAAATATATATTATGGAAGATAAAAACATCTCCTGCATTGGGCCAAAAGTAAAATAAGGCTTAAAAAAGACCGCAGTATTAAATTAATTAAGGGGAAAGACAATTCAAATGGATGTGAAAATCAGGACAGCGCTAATCAGTGTTTCCGATAAGACAGGCGTTGTAGAATTTGCGAAAAGCTTATCGGCTATGGGCGTTAAAATTATCAGCACCGGCGGAACGGCCAAGGCACTTGCACAGGCCGGTGTTAACGTTGTCAGCGTCGATTCCGTAACCGGCTTTCCCGAAATGATGGACGGCAGAGTAAAGACGCTGCATCCGAAAATTCACGGTGCCCTGCTGGGAATCAGGGACAACGCCGAACACCAGGCGGCGATGAAAAAGCACGGCATTGAACCGATTGATATGGTCTGTATAAATCTCTATCCGTTTGAACAAACAGTAGCAAAACCTGATTGTAAATTCGAAGACGCAATTGAAAATATAGACATCGGCGGACCGAGTATGGTCCGCTCATCGGCGAAAAATCATAAATTTGTAACGGTAGTAACAAATCCGGCGCAATATGAAAAAGTAATTGCCGAGATGAAAGCCAACAGCGGCACGGTAAGCGAAAAGACAAGAAATGATTTTGCCAGAATCGCATTCGGCCTTACCGCAAGCTACGATGCGGCAATTTCAAAATATCTCAATCAGCAGGCCGGCATAAGATACCCGGAAAGAATAAGCATTTCTCTTTTAAAGGCGATGGAACTTCGCTACGGCGAAAATCCGCATCAGAGCGGCGCGTTTTATAAACTGCCTGCCAATAATGAAGTGAATATTTCATCCGCAAACCTTATGGAAGACCAGACGCAAATAAGTTTTAATAACCTGCTCGATGCAAACGCGGCTTTTGAACTTGTAAAAGAATTTTCCGACCCTGCCGCTGTGGTAGTCAAGCACTTAAACCCCTGCGGCTGTGCGATTGATGATGATATTCACAAGGCATATCAAAAGGCTTATGAAACCGATGTTGTAAGCGCATTTGGCGGAATAGTCGCACTTAATAGAAAAGTCGATAAGGCGCTTGCTGCAACAATAATGGAATCTTACGCAAGGTTTGGCAAGGCTAAAGGCGCAGGCGGATTCTTTGCGGAAGTGATAATCGCTCCGGAATTTGACAAAGACGCTATCGAGACAATCAAGACATTAAAAGAATGGGGCAAAAGAGCACGATTGATTCAAACAGGCCCGATAGACAGGGCAAAAATAGATTGCAGTGAATTTGACGTCCGCTGCATCGTTGGCGGAATGCTTTTGCAGGATAGAGACCTCATCGGCTGGGAGCCGGCGTTGCTTACCTATCCGACAAAAGTAAAACCCAATAAAGAACAGCTTGAGGATTTGAGAATTGCCTGGATTTGCGCAAAACACGTAAAAAGCAATACGATTACGCTGGTAAAAGACAGGCGTCTTATAGGTGTTGGCGCA
This sequence comes from Phycisphaerae bacterium, assembly GCA_026386845.1. Classification (GTDB taxonomy): domain Bacteria; phylum Planctomycetota; class Phycisphaerae; order Sedimentisphaerales; family UBA12454; genus JAPLMW01. The sequence continues at coordinate 55,609 of JAPLMW010000028.1, read as the reverse complement.
GGGCAAATGAACCGTATCGATTCAGGACAATTGGCGTTTAAACACGCAGGCGAGGAAACCAAAGGCTCTGCGATGGGCTCTGACGCGTTTTTCCCGTTCCCTGATAATGTCGATAACGCCGCGAAGGTCGGCGTTGCCTGTATTGTTCAACCCGGCGGCTCAAAGAAAGATGATGAAGTAATCGCCGCTGCGGATAAATACGGCATCGCTATGGTCTTTACAGGCAAAAGACATTTTAAACACTAATAATAAAATTTAGAAAGGTTTGCTATGAGTAAGTTAGTTGTACCACAGAAAGGCGCATTGGATTTTTTATCTCTCGGCGCCCTGGTTGTCCGTTTGGACCCCGGAATTATCCCTTTTCATAAAGCGACGACTTTTCAGGCCCACGTCAGCGGAGGCGAGTTTAACGTTGCCGCTAACCTGTCGGACTGTTTTGAGCTGAACACCGGTATCGCCACAGCAATGGTGAAATATCGGCTTGGCCGATTGATTCAGGAACGAGTCAGGGCAATGGGCGTAAAACCGTTTTATGTCTGGTTCGAGCGTGACGGCGTTCAGGGACCGAATATGGCATTGGTTTACAGCGACCGTGCGTATGGTGTGCGGACGCCTGAAGTGGATTACAATCGCGCCATTGAAGCGGCCGCCCAGCTCAAGCCGGGCGATTTTAATTGGTCGGAAATTTTCAAAGACGGCGTTAAATGGCTGCACAGCGGCGGAATCTTTGCCGCCCTGTCGGAATCAACATCGGAATTGATTATCGAAGCTATGAAATACGCCAAATCCAAAGGCGCAGTAACAAGTTTTGATATTAACTATCGCGCCAAGCTCTGGAAGTTCCGCGGCGGACAGGAAAAGGCTGTCAAGATTTTGCGTCGAATTGTGGAAAATGTCGATGTTATTGTCGGCAATGAATCAGATATGCAGGATGGCCTGGGCGTAAAAGGTCCGGATGTCGTTAAGCAATCCAAACTTGACTCCTCTGTTTTTGTCGCGGTAATCGGCGAAGTTATAAAACAGTTTCCAAATGTAAAAGCAGTTGCCACAACGCTCCGCGAAGAGCATTCCACTAATCATCACACATGGAGTTCAGTGGCCTGGGTTGACGGCAAGGTTTATCAGGCTCCGACCTGCGAACTTAATGTTTACGACAGAGTCGGCGGCGGCGATGGCTTCGCTACCGGATTCTTCTATGGTCTGCTCACCGGCAGAAGTCCTGAAGAGTCGGTAAAACTGGGCTGGGCACACGGCGCTTTGCTTACAACTACGCCGGGAGATACAACAATGGTAACTCTGGAGCAGGTGGAGAATTTTATTAAAGGCTCACGAGGTCGTATCCAGCGGTAGAAAATTTTAGAGAAATTTTAAGCCCCCTTTCCTGCTTTGCAAAAAGCAAAGGGGGCTTTTTATTTTTTAAACAGCTTCGATTGTTGAAGGCGGCTTTGTCGCTATGTTATATGTAACACTGACGATACCGGGGACATTGCGGAGAATTTCATTAGCAAGTTTTTGAAGGGTTGCGAAGGGAAGTTTTGTTGGCGTTGCGACTCTGGCGTCAATACTGTCCCAGCAGCGAATCTCAATCTGTTGGCCGAAATCCCGGCGGCCTGCACGCATTCCTGTTACACGGTCTTTGTGAAGAATCGCCATATATTGAAATGCCTTTACACCCTTAAGCAGTTTTTCAACAACGGCTGTTGCCTTGCGGACGGTTTCAATTCGTTGAGGATTTGCTTCGCCTATCACACGGGCTGATAATGCCGGACCGGGGAACGGGATGCGGTTAAATACTTCATTCGGCAAACCAAGTGCCCTGCCGGCTTTTCTTACACCATCCTTGCGAAGCTGAATCAGCGGCTCTAAGATACGGTAGCCAAAAGCCTTTTGCGGGTTGATGCCAATCTGCTCAAAAACATTGTGCTGGCGTTTAATTCCTGCGATAGTTTCATCAACATCAGTGAGAATTGTTCCCTGAAGAAGAAATCTTGCTCCGCTTTTTTTAACGATGCGTCCGAAAACTTTTTTGTAAAAAGTCTGGGTAATGGCTTCGCGCTTTTCTTCGGGGTCTGTTATGCCTTTAAGAGCCGCGAAAAATTCCCTGCGGGCATCGACTATTTCAACTTTTACCCCCAATTTCTTGAAAAGGCTTACGACCCGTTCCGGTTCGCCCTGCCGCATAAGGCCGTTCTGGATAAAAACGGTTTTAAGTCGTTTTCCCAGGGCTTTGTGGCCGAGCATTGTAACCACGGACGAATCGACGCCACCCGACAAGGCGTTAATCGCTAATCCTTTTCCTACTGCGTTCTTTATTTCATTAACCTTTTGGCTGATGAACTGCGCAGTATTAAGCTTGTTTGCCTTAATCTCCTTAATCATATGACCTCCTTATCATCTAAAAATAGTTTTGGTTTTATGCGATATAGGTCGATGCGCTTGTAGTGCCGCCGCGGCCTGTCCAGTTTGTATGGAAAAATTGTTTGCGAGGTTTATCGACCCTTTCGTAAGTATGTGCGCCGAAATAATCACGCTGTGCCTGCAGAAGATTTGCCGGCAGTCTCTCGGCTCTATAGCCGTCATAATAAGCAAGAGCGGCACTTATTGTCGGCATTGGAATACCCATATCAACAGCAGCCCTTACAACTCGTCTCCAGGAGCTTTGGGATTTTTTGACTGCTCTTTGGAAGAATGGGTCGAGCAGCAGATTTACCAAATTCGGATTTTTCTTAAACGCATCTTTTATCTTGCCCAGGAATGCCGAGCGGATAATACAGCCGCCCCGCCACATAAGTGCGATTCCGCCGTAATTAAGATTCCAGCCGGATTCTTTCGCGACTGACCTCATAAGTTGATAGCCCTGTGCGTAACTTACGATTTTCGATGCGTAGAGAGCCTTGCTAAGGTCGTTAACCATCTTTGCTTTATCGCCTTTGAATGGTTTTGCAGGGCCTGTAAGAATTTTCGATGCCTCGACACGCTCTTCCTTCAGTGCCGACAGGCATCTCGCGAAAACTGCTTCGCCGATAAGCGTCAAGGGCTGACCTGCGTCGAGAGCGGCGATGGCAGTCCATTTTCCTGTGCCCTTCTGCCCTGCCGTATCGAGAATCAAATCAATAACTTCGTTGCCCTGCTCGTCTTTATAAGCGAGAATATCGCGAGTAATTTCAATAAGATATGAATCCAGTTCCCCTTTGTTCCATTCGACAAGAACATTATGCATCTCGGCGTTAGTCAAACCGAGGCCCTGTTTCATCATTTGATAGGTTTCGCAAATCATCTGCATATCGCCGTATTCGATGCCGTTGTGAACCATCTTTACAAAGTGTCCTGCGCCGTTTTCGCCGACCCAGTCGCAGCAGGGTTCGCCCTTATCAGTATGAGCGGAAATTTTTTGAAAGATTGGCTTAACGGCAGGCCACGCAGCGGGCGAACCGCCGGGCATAATCGATGGTCCTGTCAAAGCGCCTTCTTCGCCGCCGGAAACGCCGGTGCCGATATAGAGTTTACCTTTGCTTTCGACATATTTCGTTCTGCGGGTTGTGTCAGGGAAATGACTATTTCCGCCGTCGATAATTATATCGCCGTTTTCAAGATGAGGCAAAACCATCTCGATAAAATCATCAACTGCCTGACCTGCCTTTACCATCAGCATTACTTTGCGAGGCGTTTTGAGATTTGCGCAAAACTCCTGGATGGAATGGCAGCCGATTATATTTTTGCCCTTCGCGCGGCCGGCGATAAAGTCATCGACCTTCGAAACGGTGCGGTTAAAGCAGGCAACGGTAAAACCCTTGCTTTCCATATTGAGGATGAGATTTTCACCCATTACAGCAAGACCAATAAGACCAATATCAGCTTTCGACATTTTCATTTACTCCTTATTTATTGATTAAATCTGTTTTTATACGCCCATAGACCCAGGCCCGGATTGGAGATAAAAAATATTTTTTCTCCATCGGGCATTGTATTAAAACCATTTTGAAGTTTTTCCGGATTATATTTTTTCAGCATTTCAGACAAATCAGCGTAACTGAAATTTACCGATTCAATTTCCCGTTTTGAAAGTTTGCCGGGACAGTATGTTATCTTAAACCTGCCCTCGCTTGAGCCGTGAATGAGATGTGCCGCGGCGCTTAGATTCGCCTTTAAGTCTTCATTGTGCTTGACGGCGTTGAGAACCTTTTCTGTGCCGATATAACCGTATTTGCGAATAAGCCTGTCAATTTCCTTGTCTTCACCGAACTCCCTTACTCCCGGCGCAAGAACTATAAGCTGACCATTATCGGCCATCGCCATTCTCGTTCGATATATGCTCTTGTTGCCGAGCCAGGTGCTTTTGTATTCGTGCCCGTCAAGATAAACAACTGCCTTTTCGAGCGGTTCATCGAGCATTGTAAAATTGACCTTTAAACAAAGTTCGCAGGCCCGATTGAAACATTCGATATCGTCGCCTATGAAAAGACCTCTGGTATTCGTATTTCTTGGGCCATCCGACGAAACAACCGTGAGGGCGTAAACAATCGGCAATTTTTTAGCGAAGTGTTCGGATGCGTAATTAAGAACCTTTCTGACCGGCGTGTCCGCCCTGCCCATAATTTTTTCCATATCGCAGACTGCGCCGAGGAAATGACTCTTGTTGATGCCTTCCGGGCCGCCGGTGCCGACAAAGATATTTTTGTTATAATTGGCCATACCTATAACTTCGTGCGGCACAACCTGGCCGATTGACAAAATCAGGTCAAAGCCGCCCTCGACAAGCAGCTTATTTACCTGAGCAGGCCAGTCGTAATCTAATTTGCCGCCGCTGACTTTCTTAATAAAATCAGCAGGCACACGTCCAAGTGTTACAATAAAAACGTGTAATATCCGGGCCGATTACAAGAACTTTCCTGCGATTGCCGAGTTTGTCGAGCGCTGAGTGCAGGCCTTCTTTAAGGTCTTTTGCACTTAAATCAGCTTCAGGATTTCCTTTGCTATAAAGTAACATTGTCCTTATAAGTCATTAGATAATAAAGAGTTACATTTTAGAAATTGATTTATATAGGAAAAAGAATCTTATATCAAACAAATGGTTTAATTGCAAGAAATATTATACCGGCTCGGAGTCGCGGATGTTTGCTTTACAATTATTGCTTGTCGGGTTATATTCTTTTAGACAATGAAGATTGTAGATTGAAGAATGAAGATTATAGAACGCCTGTGGCGGAATTATTTTTAGTAATTTTAAATCTTCAATTTTCATTCTTCAATAAATGTGCCGATGTAGCTCAACGGTAGAGCGCGGCTTTCGTAAAGCCGAGGTTTTGGGTTCGAATCCCACCATCGGCTTTTAAGTTTAGCCACAGAGTTCACAGAGAACACAGAGATATAAAATAATGATAGAACAGTCGTGTCATTCCCGCGAAAGCGGGAATCCAGATGTAGCGGATTTTACTAATAATGTTTATGACCGAATTGCATAAGAAAATGAAGACTGACACACCAAAAGAGATTCTCGAAATTCAATATGATTTGTATCGCAAAATGAGTCCGGCAAAAAAATTCGGGATTGTCTGTGACGCTTATCGTTTTGGACAGTCTCTTGCAATGACTGGAATTCGAATGAGATATCCCAATGCCGACAAAAGAGAGGTTTGGCATATATGGGCAAAACAGCACCTGGGTGAAGAACTATATAACAAAGTCTATGGGGACAAAGCCGATGAGTGATGTTCAGCAGAGCGAAGTAATTAAAAGACTAACAGATATTCTTGATGAATTGAAGATAGGATATGCCATCGGCGGTTCAATCGCAAGTTCGATATATGGAACGCCGCGTTTTACACAAGATGCGGATATTACGGTACAACCTTTTTTGCCGGTCGCAGAGCGGCTTTATGAAATGCTGAAAGATAGTTTCTACATCAGTAAGGAGGCTATGTATCAGGCGATTCGTGCCCAAAGCAGTTTTAATATCATTCATTTTGAGACAGCTTTTAAAATAGATATCTTTACTGCAAACAGCGAATTTGAAAAACTGCTTCTGACTCGAAGCAAAAAAAACAAAATCGAGGAATCTATCAATAAGTCCTTCTCTCTTGTGTCACCGGAAGATATTATACTTTTAAAGCTCAAATGGTATAAACAGTCAGACTTTTCTTCAGACCGTCAATGGACGGATGTTTTGGGCGTTTTGTCCGTGCAGAAAAATTCTCTCGATTTTGAATATTTGAAAAATTGGGCCAAAAAACTCGGATTAAACGAACTTCTCCAAAAGGTAATATCAGAATCAGGCACACATTAATTACAATTCTTTTGCTAAAGCAGCGGCGCCGATAATGCCGGCGTCTTCGCCGACGGTCGCAAAACAAATCTCTACGTTATCCTCTTGTTTAATTTTCCAGATATGCTGTTTGAAATAATATTTAATCCTGTCGAGAAGTATATCTCCTGCGGCAATCATCCCGCCGGCAAAAACAATTTTTTCAGGCTCTGTGAAATGTAGCGCATTAACACAAAGCACTGCCAATACCTCGGCAGTCTCATCTGTTATCTTTTTTGCAAGCTCATCGCCTTTGGCCAAATATTCATATACATCTTTAGAGGTTATCTGTCCGTTCTTTTTCAATACCTCTTTAAGACTTGACTCGGCTCCTGCTTCTATCGCTTCCACTGCCCTCTTTGCAGTATTTGAAGCTGATGCATAAGCTTCTGCACAGCCGTGCTGGCCGCAAGTGCATAACCTGCCGTTTATCTGCACGATTATATGTCCCAGTTCAGCAGCATTGCCATCGCTGCCGCGAAGCAGTTTGCCGTCAGAAATAACCCCCCCGCCGATGCCCGTTCCCAATGTGAAAAATACCATATTTTTTATATTCTTGCCGGTTCCCGCGACAAATTCGCCGTAGCAGGCAGCATTCGCATCATTATCGAGAATTACCGGCTTGCCGAGTTTTTCCTTGAGCATTTTGCTTATCGGCACATTAGTAAACTTCGGCAGATTCGCACATTGTATAATAATACCTTCTGTATATTTCGCAGGTCCCGGTGCGCCGATACCAACAGCTTTAATCGTTTCTAAGGAAGTGTTTTTTTTGCCCGCCATTTCTTTTATTATCTCGACTATCCTGTCGATAACTGCAGCAGGACCCATTTGTGCGTCTGTTGGAATAGAAGTTTTCCAGAGAAGTTTCATATCTGCCGAGAAACATCCAATCTTGATGTTTGTGCCGCCGAAATCTATTCCGATATAATTTTTATTTTCCATAACCATTGGGATGGGCCGAATGCCATTTCCAGGCGGTTTCAACGATTTTCTCAATTTGGGGATATTTTACTTTCCAGCCAAGTTCTTTTATTGCCTTTGCCGCATCGGCGGTTAAAACCGGCGGGTCGCCCGGTCGGCGTAGTGCCTCGACAACCTTAAAAAAGGCTCCTGACACCTTTTTTACTGTCTCTATTACCTGCCGAACCGAATATCCCTTGCCGTTGCCGAGGTTATAAACCAGCTCATTATACTTTTCGAGTTTTTCAAGTGCCAAAAGGTGCGCACTGCATAAATCCTCAATATGAATATAATCTCTTATGCACGTTCCGTCCGGCGTTGGATAATCCGTGCCGAAGATTTTAATATCTTCTCTTTTGCCCATCGCAGCGGCGATAACCAGCGGGATAAGATGGGATTCAGGTTTGTGGTCCTCGCCCAGCGTCCCGTTTCCGCCTGCTCCGGCAGCATTGAAATATCTCAAAGCAGCGTAATTTAGTTTTCCGGTATGGCTTTGAAAATGGCACATTTGCTCGACAGCCCATTTTGTTTCGCCGTAGGGATTGATTGGTTCTTTTGGAAGGTCTTCTGTAATCGGAACGCTTTTTGGCATACCATAAACGGCTGCCGAACTGCTGAATACAAACTTTTTAACACCTGTTTTTTCCATCGCAGTCAGCAGTGTTCTGGTATTGCAAACATTATTGCGATAAAACTCGAGCGGTTTTTCGACCGACTCCCCGACTTCAATAAACGCGGCAAAGTGCATTACCGCATCGATTTTCTTCTCTTTTAAAACTTTTACAAGAAGGTCAAAATCCGCCAAGTCGCCCTCAATCAGTTCCTGTCCTTTTACAGCCTCTTTATGTCCCTTGCTGAGATTATCAAAAACAATAGGCCTATGCCCCTGTGAGGCAAGCATTGCCGTCATATTGCTGCCGATATATCCTGCCCCGCCGCAAACCAGAACATTCATCATTTGCCCTTTTTCTTCGTAAATTCCTTATAAATCCTGTCGAGGATATATTTTTCAAGGTTGTTATCCTCTCCGAGATTAATCCAGTCCATTTTCTTTGCCTGCTCTTTATTGAGAATCAATGTGTGCGTCGTTTCGTTGCTCTTTGAATACATACTATATGCCCTTGCGGAGCTGTCGATTTCCTTTTCAGGAATCGAGAGTCTTTCAATTGTAACATTGCAGTCAATGCATAGTAAGTCATTTCTCTGCACAAAGTTAAGCTCCGCTGTCCGCTGAATGCTGGAAAGATTTGCCATCGCGCTGCTGTAGCCGTCGCGATTATCCCTTTTCCATATTTCGAAGAATTGGCTGCCGGGCAAAGGTTTGGTGAGCATATAACCTATTGTGGGGTCGGCTTTTACAACAACGAAATTCATCCTCAATAAAACCTTCTCAACCCGCTCCATTGCGGAATTCACATCCGTGCCAGCCAAACATACCGGATCAGGCTTCTTAACCTGCTTTTGCGCACAACCGGCAAATAAACATATTGCCGTAACCAGCGTCCAAATAACAACTTGCTTTGCCATCGTCAATCCCTTTAAATGCGTAAGTTTAGTAAGATTATAAACTGCAAATAAAAGACTCACAAGATAATTTAGAAGTAGGAAGTAAGGAAATAAGGAAGTAAAGAAGTATAAAACTAATGTAAGTCCTTAATTCGCGTTGGAGAAAATGATGTAAGTCGTTAATATTTTGTGAGAATAAAGGGGTTAGGATAATTTTTTTCGCTCAAATGCGCAACTTTTTTTGATATTCGCGCAACTTAGCATAATAGTGTCAGGAAAAATGGCAAAAAGTTTGGGATTTTTATGGGTTTTTAGGGATTTTTAACGAAAAGTAAGGGGTTTTTACGAGTTTTTGCCCCCACAGTTTCCCCGAAGCGAGAAAACTAAGCGTGGGGGTCTTCGCTGCCCCCTGCGGGGGTTTGCGCTGCGGCTTCAACGGCTCCGAGGGTTTTTGAGGAATTTCACGAACTCGTAGTTGCGCGTTTTGTGCTATTGGGACTTAGCAATTCGGTTATCAGTTATCGGTTATCAGTTTTTGTGGATAAATTTTATTGACTTTGAAAAAAGCGGTGGTAGAATTTTGTAAAGCAACGAGGAATTGCAACAGCAGAAAATGTCAAAAATTAATAAACAATTTAATGGCGTGGACTTTTTCAAAAGTTTCACTGTCTTAATTTATTTTATTATCAAAAAAATAAGGTTTGTAATTTGGAAGGGCATTAACAATGTCTGAACAACGCAAACGTGTCTTGACAGACGAAGAGATAGGCCGCAATTACAATCTACCACGAAATGGGGTATTTCGTGCATATGAACCCGCATTTCTAATTTTATTTGAGGAATTTGACGGACGTCCACGGGAAAAATATCAAGCTAACTGGTATGTTGGTAAGCGTTGGGATAGACGACAGCAAAGGTACATGCCTAAAGAAGATGCTGAAAAAAGACTATTATCCTTTATTATAGAAAAAGGGAAAGGCCGACGACATCTCCGTCTTATTTATGGTCATGCAGGATGTGGAAAAACCACCTTTTTGAATTTCTTCTTTTCCGTATATTTGCCGAGGGAGTATCCTGATGTTTGCAAAAATTTAACTCCGATAATTATCGATTGTGCGACAGCATCCGTTTCAGCAAGTATGTTGGAGCAAGATGTAGACCACCGAATTAACGACTATTTTACGAAAAATAGGCGGTATAATTGGCTGGAGGAAGATCCTCATTATTTAAATATGTGGGAAGAAGAATGTGACTTTGATAAACTCTTCTATATGGAAATGTGGAGCGACCTAACACCTGCAGCTACCAAAATCGAGAAACTGAAACATATAAAACCATTCCGAGACGATATCCATAATTTTAACAGGGTACGTATTAACTACTTAATAAAACATGGTCAAGAACCCATTATAATTTGGGATAACTTGGATCATGCTTCTATGGAAGTTCAGCGCAGAGCTATTCAACTGGCTCGCCATAAATTGTCGTGGATGCCTGGAGCCAAAATCATAATTGCCGTCAGAGAACACACTTATCCCATTGTCCAGCAAGAGATTGCCCCCGCTGCTTACCTTCTCTCAGATCAAGAGTTGTTTGCTCCAGACGCATGTTCTGTATTGAAACAGCGAGTAGATACGGCCGTTGAAAAATTGCCTTCTACCCCAACCCCTCCTGTTATAAATTTGACTGAACGAACATCAGTCGCGCTGTCAAAGCCGGATAGATTCCTTAATGTGATGCTGGAAAGTCTAACGGAACAAGATGCTAAGGAAACACTGTGCGATATGTCCAGTGATAACGTGCGTATTCAACTGGCGATGGCAAAACTTGCGTTCCGATCTGGTCATATTCCAATGAAGGTGATCTACGACATGATTAGCTCCTACGACGGGAATAACTTCCAAGTAAAATTATCTTGGCGGCGATTTATGGAAAGTCTCATATGCGGAGATTACTGTTTTCATAGAGAATATGGAGAAGACCAATCGCTCGTAGTGAATATTTTTGAAAGTGGAGATATTGAACACGAGTTCTGTAATTCGCTTTGTATGCCTCGCATTTTGAGTATATTAAATTCCTTCCACTATGAACTTCCTCTGACGAGAGTGTTAAAGGTATTAAAAATATGTGGGTATCCAGAAATGACCTTGCGGAGAAGCATGGATATTTTGATGAGCTCGAGTTTGATACATTCTCCCCAAGGGCAGTTGCCTGAAGATTTTATTGAGAAGGGTCAATTGGAAATTCCATTTTATGTTTCATGCACACCCGCAGGAAAGTATTATATACAAAAATTTATTAAAGAGCTTGTCTACATCGAGCACATGTCTGTGACAACTAGTTTGGAAGAGAATTTCAGAAAAAAGGTAGAATTGTGGGAGCCAAAAGAGATAGAGAAGTCCGCTAAATCAGCGGCGGCGCTTATAGGTCAAATTCACCAAGACGAAATTAGAGAATATAAATATATTCACAAGAGAAAGCAAAGTCTCCGGATAGGCGAGGTTTTGGGTTTCGGCAAACTATCTCATGAAATAGCTATAGGATGCCAGAAAGGAGTGGAAATTATTAAAAAGACTTGGGAAGAACGGGAAGAAGGGAACAACATAAATTGGGATACAATCAAAGATGTTCTAAGACCACCTCTTAAAGTAACATTCGGAAGTGTGGCTATGATGGAAGATGCTGAGGAGATTTAATTTACAGGAGAGATACAGAAGAGAGAATTAAAGGGGCCGGACACCTTTAACAAATAGGCATAGGAAGATGGTTGAAAAGTTTTTGGATTGATTGCGCGGCGGGGAAATCATGGTCATTATTATTTCTATTCGTTTTTCGGAAATTCAAAAAATTGTTTATGCGTCGCGTCCATCTTCGTAAATATGCCTGTCTCTCTCATATCATTTTCCATTATTTTTTGGTCTTCTTGCGTCCATTCTGGCTTATCGATATAGCAATAATCAAAAGCAATATCTGGTTTTACATATTGGTCAGTTGCTATACCAATGACTTCCTTGTTCTTTAATTGTCCTCTTGCAATAAAACAAAATACAAAAAGCTGTGTTTTGCGAATTTCCCGTTGTTCTTTATCTCCCGAATAACCATAAAACAAAAAACAATAAGTTATGCCATTTGAAGTTGTTGCACGACGATACGACATTCCATTCTGAACACTTTCTGCTTTCTCATGTGCTTCAATAAATGTTTGAGCAAGTATTCTTCTTTCGAAGCGATTGTGAATGGCCATTTTTCTCGCAATTGGTTCGTATTCCGGATTATCTCCAGTGTGGCATATATCAATCAAATAATCCCAGGCATAACTAATTTTATTCTCTTTTTGTTTCGCAATATATTCTTTTCTTCTGATTAAGTTCTCCCAATGCCCACCTTGAACATACAAACCGATATCGGAATGTTGTTTTAAAACCCCATCAAAATTTCTGTTGTTTTTAACATAATACCCTAATAGTTCTTCTGCGCCACCATCTATAATAACAGCTTTAGTTTGTTTACGAAAATCCTCGATATCTTTTAAGTATTTGGTAAAATCTGATATTGTGTCCAATTCATTCAGTATAATTTGAATTGAATGTCTGGTAAAAGTGTGTACATACTTTCCTTTTATATCAATCATAGACATAAGACGGAAAGGATTATCTCCAAAAAATACCGAGATAAGGTACACATTTTTGATTCTGCCCGGGTCAAACTTTTCTTTCCCCCGTCTTGGATTGACTAATTCGATCTCTGTTTTTATTTCAAATAACTGCCTATATGCTCCGGATATTTGTTTAATATTTTTATTGAAATCCGATTCTTTAATTTGGTCATTTTTTAGTTTTACATCCTTAAGTTGCCAAATAATCGCAATATCATCAAAAACGACAAGCAAATCGCATAATTCCTTTTCATCAGGTAATTTAGGGTTGAGATAACACCAGTCAGTTAGAAACGTTTTTTGTGCTAATTCATTCAAGACAGCCTCTGCGTTTTTGCCTTTTAACTGAAAATAATGTTTGTCATATAAAGAAAACCTCTTTTTTCTTGCCCTTTTTATTCGAGCTTTGTAGCGTTTAATCAATTTATTATTTTTGTTAAGCATAGTATCATTTAAAAAATTATACCATTGTTCTATGTTTTTATCCTCCAATATTACTGCTAAGTACATCCATTTTTCAAGATCTTAGAAGCAAGATTTATCTGCCATGTCTATTCGCTAATTCATTCTCGAAATCTGTGAAGATGGCAGAAGAAGAGGAAAAAGGAAAGGCAAAATAAACTCCGGTTATTCCAGAATAATTAAGGTAACCACCGTACTTATTTATTTGCCCCCTGCGCTGTCGCTTGGGCTCTGTTAACCCACAAAATTTATTAAGGCAAAAGGAATGATTTTGACGATGGAACTTACAGACCAATGAAACAGATGTCAAGAAATAGCCCAAAAAACAAGGTTTTATAGGGCTATTTGAGAGAACACAGGATACAGTAGACAGTAGACAGAATTTAACGGAACCCCCAGTAGAACTGGGGGTTAAACAATGTCAACGCAAGTTCAAAACTTAAATACGAAATTGGCCGAGCAATCGCTGGGAAAGATTGTGAAGGCGTTTCTGGACTACCTTAATATCGAGGCCGGGCTGAGCGAAAATACGATTCTCGGATATGGGCGAGACCTGCGGGATTTTGCCGAGTTTTGCTTTGCGAAAAACATTAAAAAACCTGGTGACATCGATAACGAAACGCTTTTCGGTTACGCAAAGAGTCTTGCCCGTAAAAATAAAGCTGAAGCATCTATAAACCGCAGCGTTGTCGCGATAAAGATGTTTATGCGATTCTGTGGCAAAAGCTGCCGATAGTCTGCAATAAAGAACAGGTCGCGAAACTATTAAACGCCCCTGACGAGAAAGAGCCTTATCATCTGCGGGACCGTGCCCTGCTGGAACTGCTTTACGCTACCGGCACAAGGGCAAGCGAGGCCGCAGGCCTAAAGCTCGGCGATGTGAATTTAAAAATCGGTTATGTCCGATGCCTTGGCAAAGGTAAAAAAGAGCGGGTAATTCCTCTTAACAAAACCGCTATTGCCGCTGTTATCGAATATATTGAGCAGTTAAGGGGCAAACTTTTAAAGCCATTCAGTCCCGTCAGGGATGGCTTAGGCCACAGTGACTCTCTGTTTTTAAGCCGAACTGGCAGAGCATTGAGCAGGATTGAAATCTGGCGGATTGTAAAAAAATATGTCTGCCGGGCAGGCCTATCAAGACAAATGACGGCGCATACCCTTCGGCACTGTTTTGCGACCCATCTTTTGAGCGGCGGAGCAGATTTGCGCAGCGTTCAGGAGATGCTCGGACACGTCGATATAGCAACAACGCAGATTTATACGCACGTTGACCAGGAAAGATTGCGAAGTATCCATAAGAAGTATCACCCGAGGCCGTAAGAAAGTGAAAAGTGAATAGTTAAAAGTGAAAAGTTTTGAATGTTTACGGGAACAGCGAAAATTTGTATTCATCTTCAGGGAGTGATGACTCTGAAAGACAAAAGAAGGATAGTTAAGAGCGTTATTGAAAGGCTCAAGAGCAGATTTAACGTTTCCGCAGCGGAGATTGACAGACTCGATAATAGACGAATGGCGGTTATCGGGATAGCGGTGGTATCAAACGACAGGACTTTTACCGTCAGTCAGATTGATACGATTATGAACTTTATATACAACGACGGCAGATTCTATGTCGGCGATGTAAAAACGGATGTGTTTGCCTTTGATGAATCCCGTTAGAGACAGGCCGCCTTTGGCGGCCGTCAAGCATCAGCGATGCTTTGTCTCTAACGGGATGAAATCTAACACCGCTCACTTACGTTCGCGGCTCTGAACCCCCACCGCAGGGGTGGGGGCTAACCTCCATTCAAATACCGCTCTCTAACGGTCGCGGCTCTGATTTTTGCAGAGATTTCCATAAAAGCACCTGAATAAATCCTCCTGTGACGATGACGGCACAGGCAAACCAATATGGCGAATATCTGCCGAAACTATCGCTTAAAATTCCGCCGACAAGAGCGCCTATCGCGAAACCTGCACCGATGATTGTTTCGTGTATTGCCATTAAGCCTGAGCGTTTTGTGCCGCCGCTGACGCCGTAATACTGATGTGAGCCGTAAATAAAACCGTAGCAGACGCCGCTTAAACCGGCGGCAAAAAGCTGAAATGCGGCATTGCCGGAAAACAGAATAATTATCAAACTAAGCACAGCCGAGGCCTGAATCAATGCAAACAGCGTTTTTTTGTAATGCCACCAATGGCTCCTGCCCATCATCAAGAAAACTATAACGTTCGATAAACACATCAGAGCCGTTGCCCAGCCATAGACTGATTCCGACAGATTAAGCTCAAATTTATACAAGATGCCAAGCTGGCTTCTAAAAATCCCTACATATACCCATGTGGCAAAAAGTGCGACTCGCGACATCCAGACAAATTGTCTGTTTTGTTTCGCTGTCTGCTGACGAACGGTATCGCTGCCGCTTTGATGCGGTTTTGGGCTTTGACTGATGCATTTTGTTGGATAGAGCGATATGAAACAGAGAGACGCTATAACAACTGAAACGGCAAGAGGGAAAGAATAATTGATTTCCATAAGGTATCCGCCGATGACGGGCATAATAGTATTCGCGCTCGCCCACGCTACATTATAAAAACCGAATCTTTTTGTAAGCTCTGCGCCTTCATAGCCTGTCGAAATCCAGCCCATTATCACAGGCCAGAAAAAAGCTGTAATGACTCCGACCATAACCATTAGAATAATCAGCCGCGTTATCGGATTAAAAAATATGCCGTTATTGTTTCCGTACCAGACTATCACAAAGAAGCCGAATGAAATAATAATTCCTGCCCCTGCGGTTATCAGGAGGACTCTCTTCGGCTTGAACCTGTCGATTACTGCAAAAGCCAGCATGCAGCAAATAACATAAGCGCTCATCTGCCCTAAAAAGCACAAGCCTATATCAGTATCGCTGCCCCTCATAGCCTTGACAGCGAAAGGCAGAACAATACCTCCCAATTGCAGGCAGGAGCTCATAAAAAAGGCTGCCAGACACAACAATAGAAAATTTTTGTCTTTGAAAAATTGCCGCATAAATTATTTTCGCAGAGAGCTAATCAGCCACAAAATAAAAGTGAGAACAATTGAAATGAGTATGGAACTTGTAATCGGCAGAAAAATTTTCCAGTTTTTCCCGCCCATTTCCACATCGCCGGGCAGACGGAAAAAACCGATTTTGCCCAGTACAAGAACTCCCAATCCCGCCAGCAGCAAAACTGCTCCGGTAAAGATTAATATTTTGGCGAAATTATCAGAACCCGGGTTCATAATATTTTTTCTTCAAGGAACATAAACAGAGATATTGGGATTAAACGGATTCGTTCTCATCGCAAGACTGAACAGGTATGGATATTCGGCCTTGAGATATTTCATATATTCAATCCACTCAAAAATAATCGTTCGATATGCTCTTTTCATATCACCGAGAAGATGTTTTATGTCGTTTTCCGGCAAATTTTTCAATTCTTTTCTGCAAATCAGCTCCTCTGTAAGGTGAAAAATCGCCCAAAGCATATCGGAAAAACTATCGTGTTCCAGAAGATTGGGGTTTTCCAGCAGCCGCATTAAAAATTCCCTCTTGTCGAGAAGATATGCCCGAAGTTCCACAAGGTCCGCCTTGTCAATCCGCAGGTTATACTCGTGTCTTTTAAGGATGCCGACCGCGGACAAAAATCTTTCACTCGTCCAGTCGTCCTTTATTACAAGCTGGCTGCGTATCCCTTCAGCATCAGTGTCAAGCTGGTATGAAGGCTATATCGCCGAGCAGGTATATGAAAATATGACGTGCATCGTGAAATATAAGAAAATGCACCAGATAAAGAACCACGGTAAGCACAAGCAGCCCGATGCCCAGCATTATCTGCCATCCATATCTTTTCATTAGTTTCTTCATAATTCCTGCTCCGCCATCCAGCTTCTGCCGATTGTGATATCCACCTTCAATGGCACATTAAGTTTTATCGCGTCCGTCATTTCACTGCTGAAAACCTTCGCAAGTTTTTCAGCTTCTTTGCCGTCAGATTCAAAAACCAACTCATCGTGGATTTGCAGTATCATTTTCGCAGGCAATTTTTCCTTTTCGATTCTTTTCTGGATTTTTATCATTGCGATTTTAATCAAATCAGCGGAGGAGCCCTGAATAAGCGTATTTATAACGAGCCTTTCGGCCTGCGAACGCACATTGCCGTTTTTACTTTCAAGGCCGCTGATTTCTCTTCTTCTGCCGCAGATAGTCTCAGCGTAGCCGCTCTTTTTTACCTTTTCAATAGCGTCTTTTTTGAACTGCTGTATGGATTTATAGCGTGTAAAATATTCATCGATGAACTTCCGAGCCTCGGCATTGCTCATACCGGTTGTTTTACTGAGACCGAAAGCCCCCTGCCCGTAAATCAGGCCGAAATTAACCGCCTTGCAGCGCGAACGCATTTCTGATGTTACATCTTTAATATCAACATTATAAATCTGCGATGCCACATAGGTATGAATATCTTTATCCTCCTCAAATGCCTTTTTCAATTCCTTGTCGCCGCTGAAATGCGCCACCATTCGAAGCTCAATCTGCGAATAATCAAGGCTTAAAATTTTATCGTCCTTCTTTTCCGGTATAAATGCAGCACGAATCTTTTTGCCTATTTCAGTTCGGATTGGAATATTCTGCAGGTTCGGGTCGGATGAACTTAGTCTGCCTGTTGCGGTTATTGTCTGGTTAAATGATGCGTGCACCCTGCCGGTCCGCGGATTTATAAGCGAGCCAAGCTTATCGGTATAAGTATTCTTGAGCTTGCTTAACTGACGATGTTGAATTATTTGCTCGATGACGGGATGTTCACCGGCAAGTTCGTCAAGCACATCGGCATCGGTGCTGTGGCCTGTTTTCCCTTCCCGCACCGATTCTAAACCCAGCCTGTCAAAAAGCACCTCTGAAAGCTGTTTGGGCGAATCTATATTGAACGGTCCGCCTGCGAGAGCGTAAATTTTTTCTGTTGCCTCTTCAAGTTGCTTATTTATCTCAACAGACAACTGTTTCAGAATACCTATGTCAAGTTTTACGCCATTGAGTTCAATTATGGTAAGAACCTCAACCAGCGGCATTTCAATTTCTTCAAAAAGCTTTTTCAGCTTTGGTTCTTTTTCAAGTCTTTCGCCCAGGTACTTGTAGAGTTGGAATGTAAAATCGGCATCTTCGCAGGAATAATCGCAGGCCGATATGGTATCGACCATTTCAAAACTCAATTGATTTTTGCCTTTGCCTATCAGGTCCGAAGTGGGAATTTTGCGGTAATTCAGAAAATCCAGCGCCATATTATCAAGTGAATGACTCCGGTGTTCCGCTTCCAGCACATACGAAGCTATCATTGTGTCAAAGAACAGTCCCTTTACCGGCATATCGGAATTTGCCAGGACTATCATATCGTATTTTGCGTTCTGGCAGATTTTTTTGATTTTTTCATCGGCTAAAATCGCTGCCAGTTTCTGTTTGGTTTTGGAAAGCCCCAGGTATTTTGCTCCCATAGGGCCTTTCACGGCAATATAATACGCCTTGTGCGGCTCCCAGCAAAAACTGATTCCCACAAGCTCGGCACGATGAGCGGATATTGAGGTAGTTTCTGTATCGACAGCGAAAAGATTCTGCTTCTTTACTTCCGCGACAAAATCATCAAGTTTTTCAGGAGTGTCTATTAAATGATAATCGTGCTTAACGGTTTTTATTGAATCAACTCCGGTAATCAAAGAAGTTTTTACAGTTGGTTTTTCTTCTGTTTCTTTTATTTTTTTCACTTCCGCAGGCGACAGGCCTAATTGTGTTAAAAGCCTGTTAAAGCCCAGTTCGGTAAATACAGCAGCAAGTTTTTCCTTGTCAAACTCTTTAACGGTAAATGTTTTCTGGTCAAGATTTATAGGCATATCACAATTTATTGTTACAAGTTTTCTGCTTAGAAACGCCATATCTTTTGAGCTTCGCAGATTATCGCCCCGCTTGCCGGTAATTTCGTCAGCGTGTTTATAAAGATTTTCAAGCGAGCCGTATTGTTTTACCCATTCGATTGCGGTTTTTGGCCCGACATCCGGAATACCCGGCACGTTATCGCTCGCGTCGCCCTGCAAAGCAAGGACATCGATAAACTGCCGCGGCTCAAGGCCGGTTTCCTGCTTAAATGATTTGGCATCAGTTACAGCGTCTGTTTTGACATCATATATATGAACGCCTATATCAAGAAGCTGGAGCATATCTTTGTCTTTGGAGCAAATATAAGTATCAATGCCGGTTTTTATCGCCTTTGCGGCAAGTGTGCCGATTATATCGTCGGCCTCGAATGTGCTTTTGCGGATGATTGGAATATTCATCGCTTCAAGAATTTGTTCGATACGGTTTATCTGCATCGGCATTTCATCCGGCATCGGCGGCCTGTGTGCCTTGTATTCCTTATACATTTCTCTTCTGAAACTCGGCTCTTTTGAGTCCATCGCGACGACGAGCATATCCGGCTTTTTGGTTGCGAGAAGATTGAGAATCATTGTCGTAAATATATATGTTGCTTTAGTATGTTCCCCCGATGGGCTGGTAAGCGGTTTCATCGGCGCGTAAAACGCCGCGTAAATATGTGCGTGTCCGTCAATAATATAGAGTTTTTTCGCCATTGGAGATAACTTTATTTATTATTTGCTGCGATGTCAATATAATTAGGCGCCTTAGTTAAGGGGCGATAGCCCGCTTTTCTATATCTTCAAGCCCCCTGCGGGCAGCCTCGGCATTAGGCGCGATTCGTAAAGCTTCTTTGAAATATTTGGCAGCCTCGTTTACATCGCCCTTGTTAAGAAGTGTTTCGCCCAGGGCGCAATACACGGTAACATTTTGTGAGTCAACTTTAAGAGCTTCTTTATATTGTATAACAGCCTCTTCAAATTTCCCCTGTGAAGCAAATACATTGCCCAGAAAATGGTGCGCCCACCAGACATTTTCAACTACGTCTATTGTGTGTTTATATAACAATATGTTATTATTCCAATACAAAGTTTGAACGTAGGTCTTAATGCCGAGAGCCGAAAGCAAAACAATCGCGGATAAAGTAAAGAAAACTTTTCGGTATTTCAATTTCGATAGAAGTTCCCAGGCACCCCACGTAATTGCAATAAAAAGACCTATATAAGGAACATATGTATATCTGTCGGCATATCCCTGCAGCCCTACCTGAAATACACCGATGACAGGCACAAGAGTTCCCAAAAACCATAACCAGCCCACAGCAATATAAGGCCGCCGGCGAAGTGTCCGCAATGCCGTTAATGTTATAATTACCAGAATTAATACCGCTCCTGCAATTTGCCATAGAAGGATTCCGCCTTCCGGATGCGGGTAGAATATCGCCAGTTTGGCAGGCCAGAACAGTTTCTCAATGTATATAATATATGAAACAAGGGCATTTTCAATTCGCCACGACAATGGATAATTCAAAAAAGTTTTTACCATTCCCGTTTTTTGCTGAACACAGATAGTAACAATACTTAGAATCGCTGAAAGGACCAAAAAGGGAATTTTCTCAGAAATCAGGCGGCTTAAATGAACTTTCTTAAAGCGGCTCAGCGGCCAATAGTCCAGCAAAAGCAGAACGAATGGAAGTGTAACAACCATTGGTTTTGATAACGATGCCAATGCAAAAAATATAATAGATAATATGTAGTAGTGGTTAGCCCCGCCATTACTATGGCGGGGTTTAGCCGCCGCGTCAGCGGCGCAGGCGCAATAACGGATATAGGCCAGCATAGTGAGCATCCAGAAAAACGTGCTGAGAGTGTCTTTTCGCTCCGATGCCCACGCTACGGATTCCACGTGAAGCGGATGAATAGCGAAAAGAGCCGCGACAAATGCGCTTGCCCATAATTGCTTTGTCATACGGCTCAAAACAGTAAACAGCAGCAAAGTATTAGCTATATGAAAAAGCAAATTGGTAAAATGATGACCGCCGGCCGCTGTCCCGTAAAGCTCACAATCCAGCATATGAGACAGTGAAGTCAGGGGATGATAATTATTGGCGTGAACATTCGTAAACGCCCAGACAATATTTTCGAGTTTCAGGCCGCCAGTTATATGATTGTTTTGATAAATATATACATCATCATCAAAGCTTATGAACCCGTTATGAATTATCGGCTCAAACGCGATAAAAGTCACCACCGCCAGCAGTATATAAATCGTATGGATTTGATATTGATTTGCGGTTTTATTCATCTATTTTTTAGAATGAACCAATTTTTTTTACTTCTTGTTTTCTTTCCGAAGCCAGATTGCTAGTAACGCGGTAACTACGCACGCCGCGGCGCTCATCCACATTGGTATCTCGGTATTATTTAACATTACTTTCGCCTGAAAGATTAGCCTTAACAAATGCGCTATTGAAACAAGCAGCAGAAATATTGTTACGACAATTACAGATGACTTCATAATTGGCCTCCCTTTAATTAAAAATGGTATTCTTATAGTATTATCGTCTTTCAGGCAATTTTTAAACAGAATTGTTCCATTGTTTAATTCCATATTTAGCCCCCACTTTCAGTGGGGGTTTTTGTTCGTGGTTAGCCCTGCCATCACTATGGCAGGGTTCGTTAAAATCCTGAAGCCCCCAATTTTATATTGGGGGTTCGTCTTACTTTTAGTACTGAAGTTTTTCTGAATTTTTACAATTTTTTATTTGATTTCTAGTTAACAATATGGTAAAATACTCTTGTTATTTGATAATTAGTGAATTCTTAGGCATTTATTCACTTAAAATGCCTATGGTAAATGGTTTACGGCGAATTGCCGTAAACGATAAACTGTAAAAAAACAGTTCTTTACCTCCTGCGTCCACAACCCTCTATCCTTTTTAATTCCCCAATTTCTCTCGCGTTAGTATTTCTATGTCTTCACAAAGCGCAATTGATTTTCTGACTTTTACGATTAGCGGCCGGACCGTTAAAGTTGACCCTGATATTTATTATCAGATTTTTAACATCCGTCCCACTCGCCCTCGCCGAAAATATGTCGGCGATATAATCGGCCTGCGCCTCTCCGGCGAAAACTACCCGATTCTTCACATCGGAAAAAATCCGACAAGGCTCGTCCCCGTTTCACGTTTTATTATGAACCCGCCGCCGGATTCAGTTGTTGACCACATTAACGGCGACAGGCTTGACAATCGCAGAGAGAACCTCAGAATCACCAATCACAGGCAAAACGGCCTGAACAGGAAACCAAGAAACAATACCGGCTTTGCCGGCGTTAGCATTTACACAATAAAAGGCAAAAATTTTTGCAGAGGCCGGTTTTACAATAGGGATGGCAAAACGCTTCTATTCTGTGCTATTGATTGTCCCGAGCATCGGATTTTAGCCGCTTACGCCCACGATAAATTTGTTTTGTTGGCAAACGATGAGGAATACGCGCCGTTGAATTTCGAAATCTTTAAATATGAACCATTCAGGAGTTTTTTATTGGAAACCGATTTGAACAAATACAAATTCAAAATGTCGCCCCAATCATTCACAACGCAACAGAGCCCCGAATGTAAATGAGGGGGTAATCCATAAGTGGTTAGCCCTGCCATCACTATGGCAGGGTTCAGAGCCGCAGGACGTAAGTCCGCGGTATTCATTCCGATTGGTGCGGCGTCCGTTTCCGAAATCCAAAATCGTCAATCCAAAACTTGTCCGCCATAGCCCCTGCCCTACATAGCACGCAATGCGACGGAGGGTTGGCGACGGCGGATCTAAAATTGACACTTTCGCCCCCGGCGATTCCACAACTCAAAACTAAGTCCTATGGACTCCTTACGGAGAACTAAAAACTAAAAACTGAAAAAATCCCCCTTTCGCACTTTTCTTTCTCCGCTTCGGTGCTATCTCATCGGGGTTTAGCCGTGTCTAATAACCCTGTTTTCTCCGTGCCTCTGTGGTGAGAAGTTTTTTTATTTACCGGCAATTTTAACTGTCGCTGGTCAATGGTGCCGTCATCGTGACTCTGCACCCTTGCTCAGGCTTAGAGTCAATCTCAAGATATCCACCTAATTCTCTCAATCGTACGCCAATACTAAAATGCCCAGAGCCCTCCTTTCTTTGAGCTGTTTCAGAAGGGCTGAACCCAACTCCATCATCTTCAATCCTGACTTTTATCTGACTCCCAAGTTTGCGAATAGAGACCTTTACATTTTGTGCGTGCGCATGCTCGATAACGTTAGAGAGCAACTCCCTTACGCTCCGAAACAAAAGAATCTTAACATCATTACTTAGGGGTTTGACCTGGCCATCATCCTCAAATTTAGACTTAATCGCACTTTTACTATCCATTTGCTCCTCGACCAGGCAAGCCACCCCCTTCTCAAAACCCAGCTCGTATAATATGGGAGAATTAATTTCAAGTGACAATGAACAAAGATCGCGAGTTGTTGCGCTGAGCAGCTGGCATACCTCGTCCACTATCTTGCGAAACTCTTCAGAACTTATAGACTTAGACAACATTTCCAACTTCACCCTGGAAGCTATCAAAGTCTGGGCAGCCTTTTCCCGCAGTTGTACTGCGATGTGGTGCTTTCCCTTCTCGTCAACTAACGCCAATTCCGAAGCCAGGGATTTGAGTCGCCCCTGATAGGCAAGAAGCTTTCTCTCCGCGAGTTTGCGTTCGCCATCCTTAAGCAGTTCCCACTTACCTTCATTCTTGATAAGGGTAAATTGATGGTTGTTGGACACTTGTATAACTTCAGATATTTCGCAGTCGCCAAGACTGTAGCTGCAAAGGACAATTATCCGATACTGGTGGATTATTTCATTTATCTCTTTTTCATAATCCATGAAATCCTTCCAGAGTCTTTTCTCAAGCCATAACGTATTACCTGTTACCCTGATACCTTTATAACCGTTGTCCAGCGCCTTGTTGTGTTTATTGACCCATCCTTTCAGAACTCGTCGTGGGTCAAAAGCGCCCTCTTTAAGATACCATTCGCCGGCCGGAATGATTTCAATTTGCCCGCTTTTTATATGTTCCTCTAAACCGGACACACTCTTTGCCAATGCTTCTTTAGCTTCTTGTGCACAAAGAGGCTCAGAAGTAATCCACATACATAATTCGTGACTCTCCAATCCTGCTTTGAAATAAGGCACCAGAATATCAATTAAATCTTCCTTTGTATGGTAGAATTGGCACACATGACTGCCCCAGGGAATATCTCCCAGTGCAGGTATCCCCGTTTTTCTAACCCCTTGTTCGCTGTGTTTTGCCGACGTCATCCTAAATCCTGCAACAGTTCAGACAAACATCGGGATACTTTTTCGATGCATATCCGACTGGCATTCCCATATTATACGCCTCGATTCGCAACACTTTTACGATTTTTTTGTGTCTTAGTACCTTAGTGTCTATGCCACATTTTCTACCATTCTTATCTCTTTGTCAAATACCATATACTAAATACCAAATATCCCAAGAATCCGTGATATCCGTGGTTCGTATCCGTTCTAAACACTTGACAGACCTGCAAATAGAAACTATTATGTCTTGTTTTATCAGGAACTTAAAATAATGACCGAAGACAAGAAAAACTACAGTAAGACGTTAAATCTGCCGCAGACTAACTTTGCGATGAAGGCCAATCTCACCCAGCGCGAGCCGCAGCAGCGGAAAAGCTGGGACAAGATGGGCATCTACAAAAAAATCCTCGATTCAAGAGCGGATTGTCCGCAGTATATTCTTCACGATGGCCCCCCTTACGCCAATGGCGATATCCACATGGGCCACGTCATAAATAAAGTTTTAAAAGACATAGTCGTCAAATACAAAACAATGTCCGGCTTCAAGGCTCCTTACGTCCCCGGCTGGGACTGCCACGGCCTGCCGATTGAGGCGAAGGTCTTTACGGAGCTTGGCGAAAAGGCCAAAACCCTCAGCAAGCTCGAAATCCGAAAGCTCTGCAAGCAATACGCGAGCAAATATGTAAAACTTCAGACAAAGCAGTTTAAAGACCTCGGCGTATTCGGCGATTTTGAAAATCCTTATCTTACCCTCAAGCCGCAATACGAGGCTGGCATCTGTGAAGTCTTTGCCGAGCTTGTGGGAAAAGGTCTTGTCTATAAGCAGTTAAAACCTATTCACTGGTCGATTGGCTGTCAGACCGCCCTTGCCGATGCCGAATTGGAATATGAGGATATTACTTCGCCGAGCATTTTCGTCAATTTTACTGCGGCGAAAGAGTCCGCAGCAAAATTAAAATCGCTGGGTCTTGTCAAAGACGACAGCAGCGTTTGTTTTATGATTTGGACGACAACGCCTTGGACACTTGCCGCGAATCTTGCGATAGCAGCCAATCCAGACCTCGATTATAAGGCTGTCAGCTATTCACAGAACGGCCAAAAGTTTACTTCGATTATCGCGCAGGCTCGCCTCGAGGCTGTTATTGCTGCAGGCAAATTGTCTAATTATACAGTTAGCGAAAAAACCGTAAAAGGCTCCTGTCTTATTGGTTTGCGATATAGTCATCCTTGCATTGAGAAGAATCCGACTGATAAGGATGCCTGGCTGATAATCAGCGCCAATTTTGTTACAACAGAGGACGGCACAGGTCTTGTTCACATCGCCCCCGGCCATGGCCTTGAAGATTATGTGGCCGGTCAGCAGAACAAATTAGCGGTTTACTCGCCGGTGAAGGACGATGGCTGTTATGACGAGACTGTTCCTGAATGGCTTTGCGGCAAAAATGTCCTGAAAGTTGATAAAGAGGTTAATGACTATCTCAGGAACAAAGGCTTACTTTTCGCGGAGGGTCAGATTACGCACAGCTATCCGCATTGTTGGAGAAGCAGAATGCCCGTAATTTTCCGTAGTACGGAGCAATGGTTCATTAGTGTTGATAGAACAATGCCGACGGGTTCGGCAGGCTCACCGCAGGACGGAAAAAGTTTAAGGCAATTAGCACTTGAAAGAATACCAAAGGTTAAATGGATTCCTGCCTGGGGCGAAAAACGGATTACGGGGATGCTCGAATCAAGACCTGATTGGTGTATTAGCAGACAGCGATGCTGGGGTATGCCAATACCTGTTTTTTATAATTCAGAGTGTAAATCTCTTTTAACAAAGGAATCTGTATTGGCAGTCGCGGAACATATAAGAAAAAAAGGTTCGGATAGCTGGTTTACAGACAGCCCCAAAGAAATACTCGGCGAAAATTTCAAACTGCCGGCAGGCTTCAGCTTCGACGACTTACAAAAGGAAGAAAATATCTTCGATGTCTGGTTCGAATCAGGCTGCAGCTGGTATAGCGTTGCGAAACAGGCCGGCTGGCCGATTCCAGTCGATTTATACCTCGAAGGCTCCGACCAACATCGAGGCTGGTTCCAACTTTCACTTCTGCCTGCCCTCGGAGCCGAAGGCGTTGAGCCTTTCAAAACAGTCCTCACCCACGGTTTTACTGTTGATGCAGAAGGGAAAAAACAGTCAAAATCGCTCGGAAATTATGTTAACGCACAGGATGAAGTTACAAAATACGGCTCGGATATTCTGCGGCTTTGGGTCGCGAGCGTAAATTATCAGGAAGATATGCGGTGCAGCGATTCGCTTATCGCAAGACTTCAAGATGCCTATAGGAAAATAAGAAACACATTACGCTATCTGCTCGGCAATACATCCGATTTCGAACCATCGAAAAACAGCGTGCCTTATGAAAAGATGTTCGAGATTGACCGCTGGGCAGTGCAACAATTGCAAAAACTCATTAGTGAAGTTACGGACGCTTATGAAAATTTCCTTTTCCACAAGGTTTATACGCTCATTTACAACTTCTGCGTTATCGAAATGAGCAGTATTTATATGGATTTGCTCAAAGACAGGCTCTATTGCGATGCGAAAGATTCGCTTTCAAGACGAAGCGCACAAACGGCAATGTATTCCATCCTCGATTGCTTAGCCAGAATGCTTGCACCTATCCTTGTTCATACAGCAGAAGAAATTTATGAATCTATAACCTTCAAAACTGAAATTGCTGAAAGTATTCATTTGCTGAAGATGCCGCAGATTGATAAGACGATTGACTGGCAGAAAGAAGAGCCGAAATGGGAAAAGCTGATGAAACTTCGCGATGAGGTTTTAAAAGAGCTTGAAGGCCTTCGCCAGAACCAGACCATCGCCAGTAATCAGGAATCGTCGATAACCATAACAACCGGAGACAATGATTTAATAAATACGGTTGAGCAATTCGGCGTTAAGAACTTCGCGGCACTCTGCATTGCAAGCGAGATAAAACTAAATAAGGCAAAATCGCAAAAGCTTATTTCAGCCGAGAAGAGTCCTCATAAAAAGTGCCAGAGATGCTGGAATTATTGGCCGAGCGTGGGAACAAATTCGGATAATCCAGAGCTTTGCGAGCGTTGTATCGAGGTCGTGAAAAGCTAAAACGGTTTTGAACCACGAATGAACCCGCCGTCGCCAAGGCTATGGCGGGGCAGGCACGAATCGACACTAATTATATAGCCACAGAGTTCACCGAGCAACACAGAGAATTTAGACACAGATTTACACGGTATATTTGCTTTAAGGCGGTGTTCTGCGAACACAGTAAAATTCAAACAGCCCCTTTTTGAAGTCAAACTTCAACGGGTCTGTAATTGAATTTTTTACCGCTGCGCAATTGCGCCTTAAAGCAAAAAGAATTTCTTATACTTGCCGGTTTGCTTTGTCCACAGGCTGAAAAAGCATCCTTTGT
Source organism: Phycisphaerae bacterium (assembly GCA_026386845.1). GTDB lineage: Bacteria > Planctomycetota > Phycisphaerae > Sedimentisphaerales > UBA12454 > JAPLMW01. The sequence goes on along the minus strand of JAPLMW010000028.1, from coordinate 28,022 downwards.
TGAAACAAAACACGGTTACAGCACAGTTTTTAACCACGGATTTCACGGATTTATTAGGAGAAAAGAAGGTTTGACAAAAAGACGCGGGCGGTAGAGAATGAGGGAGAAAATTTTATAGTTTTTAATTTTGAGTTCCGCCTGAGGCGGATAAATCTTAGTTTTGAGTTGAGGAAACGCCGCCCTGAATGGCGGCGGCTAAATAAAATTATTTCGGTTGACCCGCCTGAGGCGGGTAAAGTTTGAAAAGAAAAAGAGATAGAATTTTGGCAGACAACGAGGATGGACAACAGTAGAAAATCGAAAATAGGTAAACGACCCCTACCCTATAATATACTGTATAGCTTTATGCGAAGCACGTGATTAGGCTTATTTATTATACAAGGATAATACGGACATCAAAAATTGCATACAGTCTATTACAACATTTTTTAAACGTTGGGCAGTATCAAGTTCTGTCTCGTCGCTCTTATCTATTTGTATTTCCTCATAAGGTTGAGTATGAGAGTACACGTTGAATAATTGGTTTAGTAGACTTTTAAGCTCAGGAGGTTCAAGGTTGTGAATAAGTTTATTACGAAGTCTATTGAACGCGACAATCAAATCCCAAGATTTGTGATCGTGTTTTGATTTTATGGCTGATCTTATAACATTTAAAAGTTGGTTAAAATTTATATTGACGGAATCCAAATACTCAGCATGCGGGAAAAGTTTATCTCTTATATCAATGAGCATTTCCTCGATAAGAAGATGTCCTTTCAATACTATTAACGATAAATCATCAGTATCAGGCATATGTTTGTCATAGCGAAAGACATATTTGGGGTCGTAGGTACTTGAACACATAAGAGTAAATCTCCTTTGAAAAATATGGGGACACCATACTAATTTCTATTATAAAAGTAAGCAGTATATCGTTAAACTGGAAAGAAAAGCAAGTTTTTTTATGCAGTTGAATGAACCCCGCCAAAGTGTTGGCGGGGCTAACCACTTATGGATTACCCCTCATTTACATTCGGGGCTCTGTTGCGTTGTGAATGATTGGTGCGGGATAAAAAGTAACCCCGTCATCAAATCTGCCTGAGGCGGATTTAAGATGACGGGGCTAACCACGAACGAAACCCCCCCCGATGAGAACGAACCCCTCGGCATCCTGCTATGCAGGATTAAGGCCGAGGGGCTAAATAAATAAAACGCGTCGCCGTTCCTACTTCGTCAAAGACTACGTAGGACAAGACCGGCGACGGCTAAACAAAAAATGTTAGACAATACCTGGCAGACAAAGTAATCTGTCTGTCAGGTTAAGTATAGCTACTACAATTAAAAAATGGATGAAAAGATAATAAAAATTGATTCCTTTAATGACTACCTGCGGGCGGAAATTGCAAAGATAGCTCTTGAACGTGAAGGTATCCAATGTTTTTTGTCCGGTGAAAATTTCGTCGCCACTTACTGGCTTTGTGCTAATGCCGAAGGCGGTATAAAACTTTATATAAAGGAATCCGATAAACAAAAGGCCCTGGAAATTCTTAAAAATATTAACCGGCCGGAAAAAGCAAATGCAGACCAAAGCTATGATATAAAATGCCCGAAATGCGGCAATGCCGATATTGATTATGAAAAATATTCCCGCTGGGCATTCTTTATTTCAATACTTCTTTACCGATTGCCGCTGACTTTCCCACTCAAAAGGTACACATGCAACAATTGCGGCCATAAGTGGAAAGGAGAACAAAATTCTAAATCCTAATTTCTAAATCCTAAATAAATCCAAATTACCCAAATTAAAATTCTCAAAATGGCGATTTTGAAGCAAAAATAGATAGTTGATAATTATCAATCAATGTGTGAGAGACGCAAACCCTGCCAAGGTGTTGGCAGGGCTAACCACGAAATAAAAACCCCCACTGAAAGTGGGGGCTAAATATTAATATTTTCTGTACCTGCGGTGGGGATTTTTGGCGCGGTGAGACATGATAAGTTTATAGCAGATAACATAAGAGCAGACGGCGACAAGACCGCCAATGATAAACCCGCCAATCCATAATTCCAGCCCTATCGATTTTGTCAGGTCCCAGAATTGAATCCAGTATTGTTTTGTAAAAATATCCGTAATGATATTTGCCGGCGCAAAAAGTTTGTTGAAAATCTCCGAGACCTGCTCCTCACTCATATCCTCATTCCGCACAAACACCTCGCATACAATCCTGCCGACAAGATAGCTGGGGTAGTAAATAATAAAGAAAGTAAAAACATTTGAAACCCAGACGCTTACAAGGCCGGCAAACTTGTTTGCCCGCAGAAGCATACTTAAAAAAATCACTATTAATAAGTGCAGCCCCAGCAGCGGCGTCCAGGCAACAAACAAACCTATTGCGAGACCGAGCGCAATTTTGTGCGGCGAATCATCAATGTGCAAAATCTTATACTCAAGAAAACGCAGGAATTTATTTTTTTTCTTTTTAGCCACAGAGCTCACAGAGAACACCGAGATATTTTGTTTATTTTTAGACACGGATGGACACGGATTAACACGGGTTGTTTGTTTTTTGCTTCAACAGGCTCAATGAGCCTGTGTTCAAAACAAAACGGTCGGCACAAAAAGGCGTTTTTGATGCGAGCCGTTTTGGTTTTGAACACAATCCCGATTAAATCAGGATTGTTGAAGCAAAAAACAAACCTCTGTGTTTCTCTGTGGACTCTGTGGCAAACAATGTTAATTCGTGTCATTTTCATTTTTAATTTAGTTGCCTGATGATTACTTCAAAGACGCTTTCAACAGTTACGTTCTTTATATTATGCACAGGATTTGTGCTTTCAATTTCCTTTTCCCTTCTGTCGGCATCTATTGCCGCGATGGTTTGCGGTCTGCGATATGGTCCTACTCTTGAAGGATTGGTTAAACCAAAGATAAGCACCATTGGCACTCCTAAAGCAGCGGCTATATGCGCAGGGCCAGTATCGTTACTGACAACAACTCTTGCTCCGGCAAGTGCCGCGATAAGCTGCTGTATATTTGTTTTGCCTGCGAGGTTTATTACCGGCACATCAGCCAGAGTTTCAAGCTCCCGCACTATCATTTTTTCAGACTCAACGCCGATGCCAACAATACTGCATTGATATTTTTTACGGACTTTTTCGGCAAGGGCGGCAAAGTTTTCTATCGGCCAGCGTTTGGCTTCAACCGTCGCAGCAGGGGTAAAAACAGCGTAGTTATTAGGATTGGCGTTGTTTGACTTTAAAATATTTCGTATTTCATCGGTGTTTTGTTTATCGGGTTTCAAACCGAATTCCGCTTTGCTTCGCTTTGCGCCTGCTGTGCAAACCATATCGAGAAAATAATCAACAAGGTGAACAGAGGATGCCGATTGTTTAATTTTTTGTGTATAGAAAATGCCGGTGATTTCCTGAGTTTGGGCCATACCGATTCTTTGTTTGCAGCCACTGAACCAGGCGAAAATCGCGCTTCTGAACCTGCCCTGAAAATCAAAAACAATATCGTATTTTTCTTTTCTCAGGTGTCTGACAAGTTTTACAAGCTCCGTGAAAGAATCCGGCTTGAACCACCATTTGCCTAATTTCCTGCGGTCGAAAATGACTATACTATGAATGCAGGGATGGTTTTCAATTAGAGCAGCATATTCAGGCCTGATGAACCAATCTATCTGTGCATCAGGGAAGCTCTTGGCAAGACAGCAGGCCGCGGGCAATGCCTGAATAATATCACCCAGAGCGCTCGGTTTTATTATAAGGATTTTCTTAAACTGTCCGGTCATTTACCCCCACACCAATATGCAATTTTTTAGTACAAATTTTATTTTCATTTTTTCTCGCAATATATTACATTGACCCTTTTACCAGCTATTGATGTGGGGGTGAATACGAATCCGAGGCTGTCGTCAGTAATCTTGCGGCAACAGTTGCACGCTCAACCCTGCGGAAAAGCTCTTTGGCCTCATCGCGACTTTTCCCCATCGCGTTGCAGTAAATCAAAAATCCTCGATACAGGTCGGTAAAATTAACGGCCTTGTAGCGGGTCAGCGTCTCGGCAAGTTTTGCAAGGGTCCTGATATGATTTTCCGGTTTATTAGCGGAATCCTGTTTTATCCCGTCAAGGTCAATAAGTTTGACTCTATAAATACCACCATCTTTATATATGATAAAATTTCCCGCCTTTGGGTCTCTGTGCCAGAAATTCGATTTGTGCAGTTTTGCGATAATTTCAGCAACCTGCCTGATAACAGTTTTTCTGGCGGAAAAGTTCGTAATAATTTCCTTATCTTTGCCGGACACAACTTCATAAAGACTTAAACTGTTTTGTATATATTCTGTTATATAAATGCTTCCTTCTTTTTTGTTCCATAAAGCCGCCACAGGCTCGGCAACTTCAATACCCTTCTGCTTCAGCAGTATCGCAAGATAGAAATTTCTCAGCGATTTTGGAGCCCTGAGGATATCCGCAAGGGCTTTTAAACCGCGAGGCTTAACAGTCTTTTTGACAACAAAAGTGATTTTTTTGTCGTCATAATCGATTTTTTTTAAGGCTGTGATATTGCCTTTTTCCAATTTGAAAATAAGCTCCGGTTTTTCAGTTAGTTTTTCAGGCTCAAGCAGCAGAACAGACCATTTTTCGAGGATGGCTCCCTTCCAGCCGCCGGGCAGTTTCAATTCTACGATTATTTGTGGCATAAATGGGCTCATAGGACAGTATTTTAATCGAATACAGTTTATTATCAAACGTCTTTTATCTTTATTTTCTCGTGTAATTTGTTAAGATTCCGGTATGGCTGAAAAGAAGAAATACGCTTACGACTGGCCAAGGCCGATGGTTACGGTTGACGCCATAGTTTTTAATATAAGCGGCGATAGTCCCAGGCTGCTTTTGATAAAACGCGGCAACGAACCTTTTAAGGGCAAGTGGGCTTTCCCCGGCGGTTTTGTGGATATGGACGAGGAACTTGAAGATGCGGCGGCAAGAGAACTTGCCGAGGAAACCGGACTGACAGGTGTTAAACTGACACAACTACGGGCTTTCGGCAAATGCGGCAGAGACCCCCGCGGCAGAAATATATCTGTAATGTTTATCGGAATTACAAAAGACAGTAAAATTAAAGGCGGTGATGACGCCGCGGAGGCAAAATGGTTTGATATAAATAATCTGCCCCCACTGGCATTTGACCACAATGATGTCGCGATGATTGCAATAAAAAGATTGAAAACTCTAATGTAATGAAAATGTCAGAATTGTTTATCTCGTGAGGATGATATGCAAAAAAAATTATGGGCAAATCTAATCGCCAGTATAGCTTTTCTAATTACATCGATTTTGAGCTATCGGTTCATTTCGGGACATATATGGACAGATTGTATCGGCCTCGGTTTTACCTCTGCTTACTTTTTTCTTGCCTGCGGGTCATTCTTTATTCTTATCTTCGCTGGCAGGAAAGGTCATAATTCGCAGCCAAAATAACTCTATAAATCAAACGACTTTTATTCGCGTTCAATTTTGAGCTACATTCTTAATGAATAATTCTTAACGCCCTGCTCGGCAGCGAAGTCAGCACTTCGTGGCATATTGTGTCTGCCATTTCAGCTAATTTATATACACTGCACAGGCTTTGGGGGTCATTGTCGATTATCGTTACATACCGGCCTATCTTCACATCAGGAATATCAGTAACATCAATTATGGTTTTATCCATACTTACCCTGCCGATGACCTGTGCGAAATTATCTCCGATTTTCATAACCGCATTGTTTGAATACAAACGCCAGTAATTATCGGCATAGCCGACCGGCACAATCGCCCCGATTGTGTCTCGCCAGGCGGTAAATGTTCTGCCGTAACCGACCGTCTGTCCTTTTTTGTAGTGGTTTATCTGGACTATCGGCGCTTCAAATTTCATCGCAGGAGTAAGTTTTACATTGAGAATATCCCGGTGTTCCGCCCAGCCGAACATCGCTATTCCGCAGCGAACCATATCGAAATGAGCCTGCGGCATATTAAGCATTGCCGCGCTGTTGGCAGCGTGAATAATTATATCTTTGCAGGCAAGCAGGGATTGACCAGAAAGGAATTTTTTGAATTTTTCAAGCTGCTGCTCGGCAAAGATGAGGTCTTTTTCCGCTGCCGTCGAAAAGTGGGTATATACACCCGCGAGCCTGAGATTGGGAAAAGAACGAGTTTTTTTAATCAGCTCAGCGGCTTTTTCGGCATCCACACCGCAGCGTCCCATACCTGTTTCGACCTTTATGTGAACATTCAATACATCAGAACTGTTTGCCAGGCAGTCCTGGACAAATTGCAGGGCTTCAATATCAACAACAGCACAATGAAAACCTTTTTTAGCACATAACTGCACAGCATCGCTGCTGTATGCGGTATGTATCGGTTCGAGTATCAGAATTTTTGCCTGTCCGACAACATCAGCAATAAAAGCAGCCTCATAAACATTGGCTACAGCAAAAAAATCAACCTGTCCTTTTTTAAGTATCTCGACAATCTCTCTAATACCGTGCCCATATCCGTTGGCTTTTATCACTGCGCAGAACTTTGTTTCGGGCCTGCATAGATTTTTGAGACTTGCCAGATTACTTAACAGTGCTTTCGAATAAATATGAACCTTCTGGTCGTTTCTTATAAACTGGTTGCTTGTTTGAAACTGCATTATTACTTATCGCTCTTAATCTGTTTATAGAGAGCAAACAGCTCTTTAAAGGCTCGTAAAATAACCCTTAATTTTGCGCCGGTCTGAACACCGGCAGTTCTGGGATAATGATGGACGCCGATTTGAAATATTTTATACCCTTTGTTTTTTGCCCGCGCAAATATTTCCGTATTTATCAGAGCACCGGTGCTTTCCAGTTTTATATTATCAAAAACGCTATGTCTGTAAAGTTTAAAGGCGCAATCCATATCCTTTATTTTCATCCCAAACAGCAGGTTTACCATCGTTGTCCAGCAGAAAGCGTTTATTTTTCTAATCAGGTTATCCTGTCTTTCGATTCTGTAACCGGTTACGATATCGTAATCATCCATATATTTGAACAATAAGGGCAGTTCCTTGATATCGAATTGTCCATCTCCGTCCGTATAAAAGACATATTCTTTTGTTGCGGCCTTAAAACCACTTTGAAGTGCAGCACCATACCCGCGATTTATATTATGATGAACAACTTTTATATTTTTGTTTTCTGCCGCAATCCCGTCCGCGATTTCGCCGGTTTTATCTTTGCTGCCGTCATTAACGACAATAATTTCAAAATCTATTTTTAAAGGCGACAGAACATCAATGGCAGACTTTATTGCTCTTCCAACATTATCCTGCTCATTGAAACAGGGGAAAAAAACGGACAATGACTTAACGCACTGGGCGTTCATATTAATCCCTTAAAACTACCAGCGGGAAGTATCGTTAAACCGTCCCTGTTCCTTCTTAAATTCTTCCACATACGCTTTATACTTATTAACAATGTCGGGGTTGCCGCTATTTATATTAATGAGATAATTTCCGATAATCACTGCCGCCATCATTTTTTCGCGATAGTTATTCTGTTTCTTATAAACTTGTTTTTTCTCGACAAAATCATTAAGGTATTGAGTCAAAACCTTCACTATCTCGTTTCGATACTCGGGATGGATGTCTGCGGTACGAAGCAGTTCGATGGCGGAAATTTGACATGGCAGCCGCATAAATGCCTCCGCTGTATATTCACAGCCTTTGCTAACTTTATTCGCATCCTGTATTCGCTGAAGATTATATCCGACGGTCAGCAGTTTTGAAAATTCATCCGGGAATTTTGTCTGCCCTGTGAACAAACCCATAAATAAATCTCTGCCCTGCTCGGACCTTGCATCAACAAATATCCGCTGTTCTTCATCCATATATACGATGCGCCAGTTCGGACTGGAATTCAGCCCCTTGACAAATTCCGTGTCTGATTGCGAGATTGGCATAAAAACGGTGCTGACATTCTCTCGTTGAAAAATCTCGTCGAGCCATTTCCCGACAGCCTGATAATCCGACGCGGTAAACCCCCTTCCGGCATTCTGTACCTGTCTGGCAGGTTCTCCGCCGTTCATTATAAACATCCAGCGGTGATAGGTTGCAGTGTTATACGCGGCCTGTGCCCTGCCGTCCATATAAAGCTGCAGAGGTGTTTTTCCGGTATTGGGGTCGGGAATCTGTCCGTAAGCGATGAAGCCGCCTTCCGTCCAGTAATTAAAAACTTTTCCTTTAAGATTATTGTCTCTTATAAATTGGCAGGCCTTGAATGGTTTGGCGTAGGAAGCCGTCATTCGCATAAACTCGCTGGTCAGGTAGCTGCTGTCCGGCCAGGGGTCAAGATAAATAACTTTATACCAGTAGCCCCACCAGATAGTCAGGAACGTTACAGCAATAAAAGCAGCACCGGCAAATGAGTATTGCAATATTTTGGGTACGGGGACTATGATTGCGCTGCCGGTAGTTCTGCGCATAGTCAGAGCGGTAATCATTTTGATACTGCTTTCAAGAAACATCGCCATAATCGGACAGGCCGCTATTGCCGCTATTGGTATAAATCTTCGTGAGCCGATAGCCATATAGATTGTGAGACACGCGATGACCAAAAGAGGTAAATCTATCATCGGCCATTCGTATTGTGCCGGGCCTTCCGCAACAACTGCTTTGACTTTGGTTTTGGTTTGTTTTACACTGATTCGAGGCTTTAACAGAAGGCAGACAACCCACAAGGCAATCAGAACATACGCCAATATATACATACAAAGAAACGGCTGCTCGACACCTACCGGATTGCTCCATTCAAAGGCAGGATGCCATTCGTTGACTGTTTTCCAGAGTTTGGCGTCCTCGCTTACGCTGACTACGAACGTATGCGTGAGATTCGTCAGTCTGAACGGGTTTGCAAGAATCATAGCCGCAAATGCAACGACTGTGGCGGCGGTCGTATGCCACCAGCCTTTCCAGCTCATCATCTTAAGTCTGTGTCTAAATGTCGTCAGAAGCACTGCTATTATCATAAAACCGATGAAAGCCACAAAAAACCCGTCTCTGGAGTCTCTTACATAATCTCTGGAAAGCTGCTGTCTCAACAGCACATCTATACCTTGAGGATAAAACATTGATGAGGCCGCGACAAAAATGATAAATGTGCCGATAATGTGATATGCATAAAGCAGTCCTGCTTTTATGTTCTTTAAATACGTAAGAATGATATTTCCGGCAGCCAAAATCAAAATAAAATACAACAATCCCGTCGAATCAAATTTTATGCCTCTTAAATATTCATGTGAGCGGAATTTTACTGTAATAACATAAAAAAACAGCCAGCCGAGGGTATAATATAAACACATTGCGGTTTTTTTCGGCAGCAGCATCAACAAATGCAATCCAATGAATGGGACGAGAACAATAAATGCGTAAACATATCCGCCATGCAGGTTGCACCACAATGCTGTTACCGGCACAATCAGCCAGATGTAAAGGTAATTGCGATTTATGGTCAGGACAAAGATAAACAAAAGAACTGCCGTAAGCAAATTTGACCACCCTGCCGGCCGGACATCGAGAAATGTCCTGCCGACAAATAATGCAAAGCAGGCAAATGCCGCGGAAAGGGCCGGATTTACGCCTAAATTTCTGCCGGTGTAATAAACCACTATGACGGTAACGATATACAGGGCGTATTTCCAGTAAACCAGGCTGTTATAAGTGATGTTTTGTCCAACGATAGGCTTATCGAAAGTTTCCGCATCGGCGATTGGCGACATATGAGTCAGCCAGTAGAAAAAAACATGTGTCAGCCAGTTTTGGTTTACCCATCCGGTCGGATGCCAGAACTTGACAGTATCAAGTCCGACTATGTCGGTAATTTTCTGTGCCCATTTCGGCCAGGTTTTTACTTCTTCCGCCGTCGGACCGGGCTTGTGGGAATTTGCGCTGAAAGGCTCAACGGTATTTACGCCGTGATTTATAAAATGTCTTCCGCAGGCCATTGCGACCCATGTATCGCCTGCCCCGATCATATGCGTTGAGGCTTGCAAAGCGAAAAGTATCATCGCCCACCAGAAAATAAGCATCGCCCAGCCGCTTAACGCCGGTTTTTTACCAATCAGCTCTTGAGCCATTTTTCAATCCTGTCAAGTCCCTTTGTTATCTGTTCCATAGACGTCGCGAAGCTCAACCGGACATTTTTGTCGCAGCCGAACGGTCCGCCCGGCACAAGTGCCACGTTGGCCTGTTCCAGCAGAGCTGCCGCAAAATCCATACTATTATTAATTTTCACCCCGCCGATTGTTCTGCCGAAATGAGCCGAAACATCCGGGAAGCAGTAAAACGCCCCGGTCGGCTGCGGACATTTTACACCTTTTATGGCATTGAGTCTGTCGGCCATATATTTTGCGCGTTTCTCGAATTCAAGCCGCATCTTCTCGCCTTCATTATTCGGGTCGCCAAAAGCAACAAGAGCTCCTGACTGCACAAAACTCACGGGGTTTTGCGTCATATGTCCCTGTAACCTATCCATCGCCTTTATCACTTCTACCGGCCCTGCCGTATAACCAAGCCGCCAGCCGGTCATCGCGAAGGCCTTGCTGAACCCGTTTATCGTAATTGTCCGTTTATAAGCATCGTCACTTAACGCGGCAAAACTTATAAATTTCGTATCGCCGTAAACAAGTTTTTCATATATCTCATCGCTGAGCACCATAATATCGGTGCCTTCGAGAACCTTTGCGATAGCTTTCAATTCTTCCGGCGTATAGGTAAAACCGCCCGGATTGTTCGGGCTGTTCAGCAAAAACATCGCCGTCTTTGGCGTAATTGCGTTTTTCAACTGCTGTGGTGTAATCTTGTAATCATTTTTCGGGTCGGTCTGAACCACCTTCATTATTCCGCCTGCCAGCTTAATAGTTTCAGGGTATGTAACCCAATATGGCGCAGGCACAATTACCTCATCGCCTTCATCGAGCACCGCCTGCATAGATTCATATACCGAATGTTTCGCCCCGATATTTACGATAATCTGCTCGGGAGTATATTTGAGGTTATTTTCCTTTAGCAGTTTTTCAGCAATAATCTTTCTCAGTTCCGGTATGCCCGGCGTAGGGGTATATTTTGTCTTGCCCGCTTTTAATGCCGCAATTGTCGCGTCTTTAATATATTGCGGTGTGTCGAAATCCGGCTCGCCGACTCCGAATCCTACTATGTCAACGCCTTTTGCTTTCAATTCTTTGGCTTTTGCATCAACCGCCATTGTTGCCGAAGGCGGCACTGCCTTCGCCCTTTTGCTTACTTTCATCCCGTTAGACCTCCTTTCATAGTCGTAAAACGGTATAAAATAATTACTGCTATTTCATATTCTAAAGCACATATACAAATCCAACAAGGTTTAACGGGATTCATACCTTGCTCCATTTTCTATAAAAGGTTATCTGGCCGGATATTAAAACACAAATCAGCCAACCGGTCAAGTATTTTAACTTCCACCGCAAATCAGGGATAATTACTTGTTTACAGCGGAATTTTTATTACAATGCATTGCAGATGGAATTTTAGGGAGTATGAACATGGAAGTAAATTGGCTTGACGTCGTTTCGCTTTTGGCTGCCGCCGTTCTTGGCGGCATAATCGGACTTGAGAGAGAATTGCGGGGCAAACCAGCCGGCCTTCGCACAAATATCCTTATCTGCCTCGGTTCGTGTGTTTTTACTATTATCTCAACAAGCCTTTCTTCCGGTTCCGACCCCGGCAGGATAGCGGCTCAGATTGTAACAGGTATCGGCTTTCTCGGTGCAGGCGCCATAATCCACAGCGGCGCCGGTATTCACGGTCTTACAACAGCCGCTGGGATATGGGTCGTCGCAAGTGTCGGAATGGCCTGCGGTGCGAGAATGTATTTTCTGGCTATTGTCGCGGCTTTTGTGTCCTTGATTATATTGCTGCTGCTGCCGCCATTCGAAAAGAAATTCAGAAAAGACCAGACCAGTCAAAGCGATTAATTCACAAATGCTGCTATAGCGCCAATCAAAGTGCCAAAAATTGGAATGGGTAAATAAGAGTTATGAGATACTCATCTACCCATTTACCCATTTGCTCATCCATACCATTCAAAATCTACTCAAAATTCATATGAATATATTTATAATTTTCTGTAAATTCCCGATAATAGCATTACAAAATGGATTTTGACAATAGGACTGTTAAATTAGGTAAGGATATAGCCTGCGGAATGGACAAACTTAAAATGCCTGACCAAGACTCCAATGACAAACCCAACCATCTGCAATGGGCGAGTTTCGGCCTTGAATTCGGCGTCGTAACCGCTATTTTTTGTTATATAGGCTATCAGCTTGATATCGCTATCAATTCAAGTCCTTACTTCCTTCTGGCAGGTTTCTTCCTGAGTTTCATAGGTATGTTGTACTTGATATTTAAGCAGATAAACAACAAGCGAGAACAGTGAAATTATATCTGAACAATTTCGTTTTAGGTGAGTTTAATCCGCTGCGAGCGATTGTGTCTGCGCCGCTGTTCAGTTTTTCAGTCGGTGGATATACCATTGTCGTAAGCAACCATATGTTTATGGTGGCGGTGGCAACTGTCATTCTGCTGATATTTTTACCTATAGCGGTGCATCCTAAAAGGCTTTTGCCTAAGGGGTTTCAAAACCTCATTGAGTTTATATGCGTGTTCCTGCGGGAACAGGTAGCTCGTCCGCTGCTCGGCCACAGCACTGATTCATTTATATACTTCGTCTGGACTATGTTTTTCCTGATACTCACGCTGAACCTGCTGGCGATGATACCGACCGAAGCAATAATATATCTGATTACCGGCAAAGAAAATCACTTTGGCGGGCCTGCCACAGCTAATATATGGATTACCGGAGGTCTGGCGGTTACTACGTTTTTTGTAACACATGCGGCCGGAATAAAAAAACAGGGATTGCGAAACTATTTTGCCAATTTTGCGCCGCATGTGCATTGGTCAATAATGCCTTTTATATACTTCCTGGAAATCATAAGCTCACTCATAAGACCGATAGCGTTGGCGATACGACTTTTTGCCAATATAGTGGCAGGCCATACCCTGCTGGCCACGATACTTGGATTGATACTGGTGTTTGAGAATTATTTCGTAGCGGCGGCATCAATAACTATGGCGGTAGCAATGTCGATGATGGAACTTTTCGTAGCATTTTTGCAGGCCTATATTTTTACGCTTTTATCGACTCTGTTTATAAGTTTTTCGGTATCACAGGAACACTAAAAATTATTTTGGAGAATTACTATTATGGACTTAGCAGGTATGACATTAGCACTGGCTGAAAGCGGCGGATTGGCGATTCTCGGCGCAGGCATCGGCTGTGGAATAATTATCCTCGGCGCAGGTTTAGGCGTGGGCACAATCGGAGGTAAAGCTCTCGAATCGCTGGCAAGGCAGCCGGAAGTCGGCGGACGTATTTTCTCGACAATGATTATAGCCGCGGCTCTAATCGAAGGCGTAACGCTGTTTGCGCTGCTGATTTGTTTCCTCATCGCTTTCTGGATGAAATAAATGAACAAAAAAGCAATAACGGCGAGTCTGCTGTTCTTTGCCGTCGTATCTATCGCTTTCGGGGCGGAACAAGCGGCGTCTGAAGAGCAACAAAATATTTTCAACGGTGCATGGGCGGACGCACTGTGGGTAATAATCGCTTTTGCTGCGCTGTTGGCTGTCCTGAGCAAGCTGGCATGGAAACCGATGCTAAAGGTTCTTACCGACAGGGAAGACCATATAAAAAAGCAGGTTACCGATGCTGAAGCTGCCAAAGCCAGAGCCGACCATCTGTTGGACGAGTACAAGAAGCAGGGTTCAGACATCATAGAGCAGTCCAACCGATACGCTACCCAGACAAAAAAGGAAATCATCGAGCAGGCCGGCAAAGAGGCTGCGGCGATAACACAAAGAGCGACATCTGAAATCAGCAATGTGCAAATTGTAGCTTCTCAGCATTTATGGCACATGGCCGGCAATATGCTGCTGGCTATCGGTCATGAAGTAATCGGACGTACCATAACACCGGAAGATAACAAGCGGCTCATTCACGAAGCTATCGGCAAACTTCAGGAAGAAAGTCTCAACAAATGATTGCCTCTGATATAAATTATTGCGTAGGGGAAGTTTACAGCAGCGTCCTCTTTGAGCTTGCCGTTGAGCGGCAGGCCGTCGAAGATGTCAAATCCGACCTGGACGAACTTGAAAGGTTTATGTTATTGGAAGGTTCGTTTATGATGGTTATGACCTCACCGTACTTTTCCATAGAACAAAAGAGTCAGTTGATAGAAACACTGTTTGGCGGAAAATTTAATGAATTAACTTTCGGTTTTCTGCAGGCGGCGGTAGCACATAATCGAACCGGCGCTTTGTATTATGCAATCAAAAAATATATCAGGCTCTACAAGGCGAAGAACGGCCACCGTGAGATTTGGATGACGGTTGCGCAGGCCCTGAGCCCAAGTGAAATAGAATCTGTAAAGGCAGAGATGTCGGCGGCTCTGAATACAGACAAAATTACATTAGAATTCAACGTCGAGCCGGCCATAATAGGCGGAGCGATCATAAGGTATGCAGGAAAAATGATTGACAATTCCGTTAGAATCAGACTGCATAGCATGGTTGATACAATAATTGCTCGGGGCAGAAATTCAGGGAAAAGCATATGAAACTCGATGTCAACGAAATAAGCAGTATTCTAAAACAGGAAATCAGCCAATATAAAAACAAACTTGATATCTCGGCTGTCGGACGGGTTGTAGAGGTCGGCGACGGCATAGCAAGAATTTACGGCCTGCAAAACGCCATGGCAGGCGAAATGCTGATGTTCGAAAACGGCGTCAAAGGCGAAGTGTTTAACCTTGAAGAAGACTCCATCGGCGCTGTAATTTACGGCGACTATGTAAAGGTTAAGGAAGGTTCGGATGTTCATTCGACCGGTCAGTTGTTGTCTATTCCGGTCGGCTATGAACTTCTCGGCAGAGTGGTAAATCCACTCTGTGAGGCATTGGACGGCGGACCGTCGATTAGAACCGCCTCGACCCGATTTATCGAATGCGACGCTCCCAGCATATCTCAACGTATGCCGGTCAAAAAGCCTCTGCAAACCGGTATTAAGAGCATTGATTCTATGATACCTATTGGCCGCGGCCAACGAGAACTGATAATAGGCGACCGAAAGACCGGCAAAACCGCTATCGCCATCGATACGATAATAAATCAGCGAAGCGAAAACGTTCTTTGCATTTACGTTGCAATAGGCCTAAAGGAATCAACCGTAGCCGAAGTAATTGAAACCCTTCGCAAAAATGGAGCAATGGAATATACTACTGTTGTTATCTCCTCGGCTGCCGACTTCGCAGCGATGCAGTATATCGCTCCTTATGCCGGCTGTGCTTTGGCGGAATATTTTATGTATGAACATCATCGCGACGTATTATGCGTTTATGACGACCTAGGCAAACACGCCGTAGCGTATCGTCAGCTTAGTTTGCTTTTGCGTCGTCCGCCCGGCAGAGAAGCCTATCCCGGCGACATTTTCTATCTGCACAGCCGTTTGCTCGAACGAAGCGCAAAACTATCGGAAAAACTCGGCGGCGGCTCAATAACCGCCCTGCCGATAGTCGAAACTCTGGAAGAGCAGGTCTCGGCGTATATTCCGACCAATGTCATTTCGATTACGGACGGTCAGATATATCTTAAAAGAGACTTGTTCCTGTCCGGCATAAGGCCTGCTATCGACGTCGGCACAAGTGTAAGCCGCGTCGGCGGAGACGCTCAGGTTGAAGCTATGAAGAAAGTGTCGTCCAAGTTAAGACTGTATCTTGCGGCTTATAATGAACTGCTTAATTTTGCCAGACTCGGCACAGAGCTTGATGTAACCGCCCAAGCACAGCTCGATAGAGGCGCTCGAATGGTTGAATTGCTCAAACAGCCGCAATTTTCACCAATCAGCGTCGGAGAACAAGTAATAACTATATTTATCGGCTTAGGCGGCTTTGTCGATGATATTGCTGTCAAAAAAGTTGCTAAATTTACACAAGCGTTTATCCAAAGATTAAAAAGCGAACGGGGCGAATATATAGACGAAATCAATAAAACCAGTAAATTTTCCGAAGAACTTGCAGACAAAATCGCCAATGAAATCAAAGTCTTTAAAGAAGCAAACAAACTGATAAGCTGATATGGCCGGAATACGACAAATATTACAACGCCGCAGGGCAGCCGAGAGTATTCGGCGAATTACTCGAACTATGGGAATGGTCTCTACAGCCAAATACAAGAGCTATCATAACAAAAGAGACGCCGCCGCAGAATATGAAAACGCCCTTTCGCAAATAGGCTATCTTCTTGTTACATCTCAAGAACCTATCGACCATCCACTTCTTAAAGAGAACAAATCCAATTGCTCGGCCGTTTTGGTTGTGGGTTCCGCTCGAGGATTATGCGGTTCTTATAATAACCATTTAACCCATCTTCTTGATATGCATATCAAAAACGCCTCGCAGCTCGGCAAAAAATTGGACGTATATGCCACAGACAGCAAACTCTTAAACACGTTAAGTTATCGCAAGATAAAACCGCAAAAAACATATCCAAATATCGATGAGTCGCTTGGCGGCGCCGGTGTAGATGAAATGGCTAATGATTTTATCGAACAGTATATAGCCGGAAAAATCGATTACTTCGGCATTGCGTATATGCGGTATTATTCGGCGTCAAGTCAGAAGGTACAGACCCTGACTATTCTGCCGTTGACCGAACTGATAGACAATCTCACTACGCGGACGACAGCCATCTGGCCTTATGATATTTCTTTTGAGGATTTTTATCTTTCGCCGGAGGCTTTTGAGGTTATCAAAGGGCTGGCCCTGACAATTGTGCGTGCGTCGATAGAATTCTGTTTTATGGATGCGGCGTTAAGCGAGCATTTGGCTCGTATGGTGGCAATGCGAAGTGCGACTGAAAACGCCGAAAATATGATAAAAGAACTAACCAACGAATATAACGTTGCCAGACAAGGTCAGATAACCTGCGAATTACTGGACATAGTGAGCGGAACCGGAGATTTGAAATGAAAAAAGGGAAACTTATTCAGGTGATAGGCAGTGTCTTTGACGCTAAATTCGATTTGCAGGATGTACCTACGGTGCATAATGCGATTGAGATACCAACCAATAATGGCAAGAAATTATACGGCGAGGTTCAGCAGCATCTCGGCGATGGAAAGATACGCGCCATCGCGATGGGCAGCACATTGGGTCTTCGCAGGGGTATGGACGTTTATGATACCGGCTCTCCGCTGATGGTGCCGGTCGGCAAAGAAACGCTTGGCAGAGTCTTAAATCTGCTCGGAGAACCAATTGACGGCGGCGGACCAATAATGACATCGACAAAACGTTCCATACATCGTGATCCCCCGAAATTAACAGAGCTTTCGGCAAAAACAGAAATGTTTGAGACGGGTATAAAGGTAGTCGACCTTCTCTGCCCGTTTGTAAGGGGCGGCAAGACCGGCTTGTTTGGCGGAGCCGGCGTCGGCAAAACGGTTGTAATTCAGGAGCTTATCGCCCGTATAGCAACCAAGCACGGCGGATATTCAGTTTTTGCAGGAGTCGGTGAACGAACTCGTGAAGGCAACGATTTGTGGCTTGAAATGCAGCGGACAAAAATCGGCGACAGCAACGATACCGTGCTTAATCACACTTGTTTAGTCTTCGGCCAAATGAACGAACCGCCCGGGTCGAGATTAAGGGTCGCTCTTACAGCAATGACGCAGGCGGAATACTTTTGTGAAAGCGGCATAGGCGATACGCTTCTTTTCATAGACAATATATTCAGATTTTCTCAGGCCGGTTCCGAGGTGTCCGCCCTTCTGGGACGTATTCCTTCTGCGGTAGGTTATCAGCCGACGCTTGCGACTGAAATGGGTGAGCTTCAGGAACGCATCACTTCCACGCTTCGCGGCTCGATTACGTCCGTACAGGCAATATATGTCCCCGCCGACGATTTGACCGACCCTGCTCCGGCAACGACGTTTACGCATTTGGACTCGTTTGTCGTGCTGAAGCGTGAGATTACACAGAAAGGCATCTATCCGGCTGTTGACCCGCTCGAAAGCTCTTCACGTATATTAGACGAAAACATCGTTGGAAAAACTCACTACGACGTAGCTCAGACGGTCCTGGAGTATTTGCAGCGATATCATGACCTTCAGGACATTATCGCCATACTCGGCGTTGACGAACTAAGCCGCGAAGACCAGACTATCGTGGCTCGAGCCAGAAAATTGGAGAGATTCTTCTCGCAGCCGTTCCTGGTTACGCGTCAATTTACCGGTCTTGAAGGCAAATACGTCGAAAAGGCCGATACGATAGAAAGCTGTAAACAAATATGCGAAGGAAAATGGGACCATCTGCCGGAAGAAGCCTTTATGTATGTCGGCACAGTCGAAGATGCCGCTCAAAAGGCAACACTTCTAACGAGCAAACAAAAATAGTAAAAATATGACTGACTCTCCGAATATATTCAGATGTGTAATTATTTCACCGGCAGGCAAATTGCTTGATTGTTCGGCTATCTGTGCAACTTTTATCGCACATGACGGCAGTGTCGGTGTTATGAGCAATCACATGCCGATGCTGTGCGAACTCGGCCTGGGCATAATGGCGATTGAGCCTGCCCAAACAGAAACAAAAACCGACCGTAAAAAATTCGCTCTAATAGACGGCGGATTTGCTCTGATTCATTCAAATATGGTAAATATAATAGCCGCCGACGCCGTTATCAGTTGGGACACAAAAAAAGAGAAGATTGAGTACCTTATAGAAAGGTCTAAAAAGAAACTCAAAGGCGTTTCTGAAGTTTCTGAGCAGTATTCCCATCAGGTCGAAAAGAACGCTCTTCTCGAAAAACTCCTGTCTAATATGGATTAAAATCAGATTTCCTCAAATTCAATTTATAAATGCCGCTGCTGTAAAAATCAGCCAGATAATGACCCCCGCGATAATTTTCGCGCCTAACCCCGCAAACCGTCCCAACCCCGCCCCTGTCGCAATCTTGAGCGACTGTTTCATCTCTTTTCCGGCTTTTCTTTCGACAATTAAAGCCGCTATTGCTGCTCCGAGAGCAGAACCAATCAGAGTACCAAAAATTGGAATAGGAATTATTATTGTACCAATGATAGCACCGATTATTGCGCCGACTACCGCTGCCGCCATAGCTTTTTTACCGCCGCCGGCTGCCTTTGCCCCACCCGCACCTGCTAAAAATTCGAGAATCTCACCGACAAGTGCTAAAATTATTGCTGCTATAATGGTATAAACACTAAAGATATTTTTTTGCCATAAGGCAAAGAGAATTGTTGTAATAATCATCAGCCAGCTGCCCGGCAAAGAAAAAAATACCAGTCCCAGCCAAAAGGCATTTACTATTAACAGCAGAATTAACCAAAAATAAATCATACCTTAATTTTAAAAGTTCCCTACAGCCACTACAACAATTGAATTTAAGATTGAAGATTTTATGGAACTGATTATATTCTAATATCTTATTCTTGTGGAGTAAAAATGAAAAAGATATTGTTTGTTTTTGTATTAGTATTTTGCAGCGGCTGTTTGCCTGCGGCAAAGAACCAAATTACCCAGACGTCAACCATTGATGCCTTGCTGGCCGGAACTTATGACGGGCAAATGACCTGTCAGCAATTATTGGCTTATGGCAATTTGGGTATCGGCACTTTCGACAAGCTCGACGGAGAAATGACTATCCTGCAAGGCAAAATATATCAAATTAAGTCCGATGGCAAGGTTTACCGCCCTGCGTTAAGTACCAAAACCCCTTTCGCAACAGTCTGTAATTTCCAGCCTGATGAGCAATTTCCCATACAGTCTGCGGATTTCAAAACTGCTGAGTCGATTATTAATAAGAAAGTCTCGAATCAGAATATTTTTTTAGCCGTCGAGATTTCAGGAACATTTAAACATATTAAGGTCCGAAGCGTCCCTGCCCAGCAAAAACCCTATCCGCCTTTGGCCGAGGTCGCCAAAACTCAACCTGTTTTTGAAATGAATGATGTAAGAGGAACTATTGTCGGCTTTAGAACGCCGGCTTTTGCGAAAGGTTTAAATGTTACCGGCTGTCATTTCCATTTTTTAAGCGGCAATTTTACATTCGGCGGTCATATTCTTGATTTTGAATTGGAAACAGGTAAATGCAGAATAGACAAGTGCAGTAAGTTTTTGCTCATCCTGCCGGAAGATGATTCGTTGAAAAATATAGATTTATCGAAAGACAAGTCGAAAGACCTTCAAAAAGTTGAGAAATAAAAAACCGGCGGACTTAATCCGCCGGTAATTTCAGCTCTTTGTAAATCTACGAAGTTGACTTACCGCCCGCCTTCGCCGCCCGGACCACCTCGCGGAGGACCACCTGGTCCATGTCTATTGGGATCGCCTGGGCCGCGAGGACCTGGTCGTTGCATTTCGGTGTACTTTTCAACAGTCAGCCATTTTTCGTTATCCTTGGTTGTTTCCGTGCCGGTGATTTCTACAAACTTATCCACCATTTTCTCGCCAAGCTCTTTGCCTTTTTCATCAAGGACAATATTGAATGTCCCGCGTCTTCTGTTTTCTAATTTTACCGCCGTGATAATGCCATTTGCATCTTTAACCACAACGACCCTGCCCCTGAACATATTTGGGTCAAATCTGGGTGCATTAGGCTCATGCTTGGGCGCGTTAGGCTCCTGGGCTTTAGATACACCAACAAACAAAAATTCAACCATCGCAGCCGTAAGGATTAATACAATCAATTTTTTCATTTTTAAAACTCCTAATTTAAATTACCCTTTTCAACTTTATTTCTACAACATTCTATTATAACATCTGACAAATAAATATGTTACTGCCGTTTCATCACTTCCTTTCTTTCATAAAAAACATATTAATTATATATTTATAGACGTTTCAATCAGGCAAAATATTGCATAATGATGAAGATTTTATCTAATAATGGATTCAGACGGAACAACTTATTATAATAAAACCCCGCGGATGAGACAAATGTTGTAAAATAGCGCAAACAAAAAGCCCCAGTACAAATTTCGTATTGGGGCTTTATATCATTAAATTAAATTATTTTAGGTGCTGGTGCATTAGGTTCCTGGGGCACATTAGGTTCAGCCGTATTTGGCTCTTCAGCCTGTGCGAACCAGCTAATCTCGGTTTTAGGCGCATTAGGGTCTTGGGGTGCATTAGGTTCAGCTGTATTCGGCTCTTCGGCCTGTGCAAACCAGCTAATATTGGCTTTCAGTGCATTGGGGTCTTGAGGTGCATTAGGGTCAGGTGCATTACAATCTTTAGCTTTTACCAAATTAACAGAAACAATTGCTATCATCACCGCAATGAGAGCCAATACAATCAACTTTTTCATTTTTTAATCTCCTTAATAAAACTGTTTTTTTTAACTTTGTTTCTACTTCTAAATTTTTCTATAAAACTTAAAAACTAACGTTTTTAATTTTCCTATCAGTACTACTGGCTCGTCGCCTCCTTTCTTGCATATACGAACAAATCCTTAACCCTTTTATAATCAATATGTTATGCTCATATTTTCCTGCTCATTTTCACACATCCTGCCGTAGATTTCCGGGGGAATTTTGGGGTCTGTGTTTCTATGAGAAGAGGATAAGTATATAAAGTGTTTTTGCGATTTCAACAAATTTTTATTCATTTTTTTATGGCTGCAGACGGCATAACCAAAACGACTATTCAATCTCCGCGTGGTATTCCTGCAGCGATTTGATTTTGCCTTTGCCTTTCTGGACTGCCTCAATGCCTTTTGCGCTTGCGGTCGCGGCAGCAATGGTTGTTATGTAAGGAATCTTGTGTTTTATCGCAGCCTTGCGGATATAGGAATCGTCATATTGGCTTGTCTTGCCCGCCGGCGTGTTTATCAAAAGCTGGATTTCGCCGTTCTTTATGGCATCCATAATATTCGGCCTGCCTTCCTGCATTTTGTAAATCGACTCAACCTTGACGCCGTTATTTTTGAGATGTTTGCAGGTGCTGTTGGTTGCGAGAATTTTAAAGCCTAATTTCACAAACCTTTTTGCGACATCAACAACCGCATCCTTATCAGCGTTATTTACGGTAATCAGGACTGTCCCTTTTGATGGCAAAGTTTGCTTTGCGGCATCCTCAGCCTTATAAAACGCAAGACCGAAAGAATCAGCCATACCCAAAACTTCGCCGGTTGAGCGCATCTCAGGCCCTAAAATCGGGTCAACTTCAGGGAACATATTAAATGGAAACACTGATTCTTTTACGCCGAAGTGCGGGAACTTTTTTGGTTTCAGTTTCAGCTCGACGATTTTTTTGCCGAGCATTAATTGCGTAGCAAGTCTTGCCATTTGTATTCCGCAGACTTTTGAGACTAACGGCACGGTTCGAGATGCCCTCGGATTTGCCTCAAGAACATAAACTTTGTCTTCGGCGATTGCATACTGCATATTCATAAGACCGACGACATTAAGTTTTATCGCGATTTTTCGCGTGTATTCGTAAATTGTATCGAGATGTTTCTGCGGGATACTTATTGGCGGAATAACGCAGGCCGAATCGCCGCTGTGTATTCCCGCAAGTTCGATATGCTCCATCACAGCAGGTACAAATGCGTCCGTGCCGTCAGCAAGAGCGTCAGCTTCGCATTCAAGTGCATTTTCAAGGAACTTGTCAATCAATATTGGTCTTTCAGGTGTTACGCCAACGGCGGCGTCAACATATCGCTTCAGCATTTCGACATCGTAAACGACTTCCATACCGCGTCCGCCGAGAACGTAAGATGGCCGAACCATCAGCGGATACCCAATCTTGGCCGCAACTTTTGCTGCCTCTTCAAATGTGCTTGCCATACCGGATGCCGGCATCGGAATACCGAGGCTTTCCATTTTCTTCCGGAATCTGTCGCGGTCTTCCGCAAGGTCGATAGACTCAACCGATGTGCCGATGATTCTTACGCCCGCTCTTTCAAGCTCCGCAGCAAGATTAAGCGGCGTCTGTCCGCCGAACTGGCAGATTACACCGACTGGTTTTTCTTTTTGATAAATGCTTAGAACATCTTCGACTGTCAAAGGCTCGAAATACAATTTATCGGAAGTATCATAATCAGTCGAGACAGTTTCAGGATTGCAGTTTACCATTATGGTTTCGTAGCCTAAATCGCGAAGGGCAAAGGCCGCGTGAACACAGCAATAATCGAATTCGATACCCTGTCCGATTCTGTTCGGTCCGCCGCCAAGGACCATTATTTTCTTTTTATCGCTCACGCCAACTGTATCGGGAGCGTTATAGCTCGAATAATAATACGCCGCGTTTTCGACTCCGCTGACCGGCACAGCATGCCAGCCTTCGACAACGCCAAGAGCCGTTCTCTGTTTTCTGATTTGCTCTTCCTTAACGCCGAGAATTTGAGCGAG
Organism: Phycisphaerae bacterium; assembly: GCA_026386845.1. Taxonomy (GTDB): domain Bacteria; phylum Planctomycetota; class Phycisphaerae; order Sedimentisphaerales; family UBA12454; genus JAPLMW01. The sequence goes on along the minus strand of JAPLMW010000028.1, from coordinate 4,511 downwards.
ATACTTATCTGCAAAACCGTCCTTCTTGGCCTGCGTCAAAAGCTTATCCGGCAACTGTTTGCCTTTGTATTTCAGAATCTGTTCTTCAAGCTCGACCAGCTCTTTCATTTGTTTCAGGAAGTGCGTCTTGATATACGTCTTTTTGAAAAGTTCATCAATATCAGCGCCTTTTCGCAGGGCTTCATACATTATAAATTGCCGTTCGCTTGTCGGTTCGCTTAGCATATCCATCAATTCCGGCAGCGATTTTTTATTAAAATCTGGCGTGTATTTTTCGAGTGTCCCATCTCTCCAGTAAGGAATCTCATCAAGCGTCAGGCCTCCTGCGAGCATTGCCGAGACAAGTGCGATTGGAAAGCCGGTAGCCTTTGAGGCAAGGGCGCTTGACCGGCTGGTTCGCGGATTAATCTCGATAACTACTACCCTGCCGGTCTTCGGGTCGTGTGCGAACTGGATATTTGTCCCGCCGATAACCTGAATTGCCTCGACAATATCATAAGAATATTTTTGCAATTTTTTCTGCAGTTTCGGGTCGATTGTCAGCATAGGAGCGGTGCAATATGAATCGCCGGTATGAACGCCCATCGCATCGACATTTTCGATAAAGCAGACTGTAATCATTTGGTTTTTCGCGTCACGGACGACTTCCAGTTCAAGCTCTTCCCAGCCCAATACAGACTCTTCAATCAGGATTTGCCCTACAAGACTTGCCGATATGCCCCTGCTTGCTATAACGCGAAGTTCTTCGATGTTATAGACTAATCCGCCGCCGGTTCCGCCCATTGTATATGCCGGCCGGATAACCACCGGATAACCAAGTTTTTCTGCCACCTTTTCCGCCTCTTCAACGGTATAGGCAGGGTCGCTTTTGGGCATATCGATGCCGAGTTTGTTCATCGTATTTTTGAATGCGATTCTGTCTTCGCCGCGTTCTATTGCGTCAACATTGACGCCAATGACTTTAACGCCGTATTTTTCCAGAACGCCCGCCTTGCTCAATTCGGAAACAAGGTTAAGACCGCTTTGCCCGCCGAGATTTGGCAGAAGGCCGTCAGGCCGTTCCTTTTTGATAATTTCAGTCATAGCCTCCAGCGTCAATGGTTCGATATATGTAATATCCGCCATACCGGGGTCGGTCATAATTGTGGCGGGGTTGGAATTGGCAAGAACGATTTGATAGCCCAGCTTGCGCAGGGCCTTGCAGGCTTGTGTGCCGGAATAGTCGAATTCACAGGCCTGGCCGATTATAATCGGCCCGGAACCTATTATCATTACCTTCTTTACATCGTTTCTTCTTGGCATCTTATCCTCCCTGAAAAGCTACAAATTTGGCACATTCACAATTTTGTCGGAATTATAGACGTTTTTGTAAGCATATAAAGCAAAAAATCGGAGAATCTTTGAGCCGTTAAAACATAAAAATGACGGAATCCCGCATCGCTTCTTTTCCTTTTGCCTTTTTGCATTTGCCCTTCTATCATATTGCTATGGCAGAAAAAGGATTAGTCCAGATTTATACAGGCAGCGGCAAAGGCAAAACAACCGCCGCCTTGGGTCTTGCGCTCCGTGCAGCAGGCTGGGGAAAAAGTGTTATTATTTATCAATTCCTTAAACCCCCTGCCCTGCTGCTTGGCGAAAGAAAAGCCATTGCGAAATCAAAATTGCCGATAAAAATTGAAGCTGTTGATGTCGAATGGGATATGCCTGGGAAAAAAGATAAAAAAACATTAAAACAGGTTTGCGATAAAATAGAACAGACCTGCAAAGAAATTCAGGCAATCGCAAAAAAAGGGAAATACGATTTAATAATCCTCGATGAAATAATATATTGCTTATCGAAAAAACTTGTTAGTTTGCAATGTATAAAAAATATAATAAAATCTAAAAAATCAAATGTTGAGATAATTCTTACTGGCAGAGGTGCGACAAAAGAACTTATTAACTTAGCCGACCTCGTAACTGAAATGAAAGAAGTAAAACACCCATTTAGAAAAAACATAAAGGCAAGAAAAGGAATGGAGTATTGAAGAAAAGAAGTAAGGAAATAAGGAAGTAAGGATGCAAGGAATGGCTTTGCCCGTTTTCCTTACCTCTTTACCTCTTTGCTTCCTTACTTCCTTGAAAATCAGTGAAATATGCGGCTAATAGGATAAACATATGAATATCGCGGTAATAATTTGTGCTGCAGGAAGCAGCAAAAGATTTGTAAAGGAACAGCAGCATAATCTCGAAGCGGCGAAGAAAAAACAATTTGCCAATGTCGCCGGCAGACCCGCCTTTCTGCGAAGCATAGAGTTTTTCGCAGGCAGAGATAATGTTAAACAGATAATAATGTCAATCCCCGCCGAAGATGAGGAGATGTTCAAAATCTCACACGGCGCAAATCTTAGTTTTCACGGCGTAAAACTCTGCATTGGCGGAGCGGAAAGATTTGAAACTGTCGCAAAGGCACTTGAGCTTGTAAAAGATGAAATTGATTTTGTTGCCGTCCACGATGCCGTAAGATGCTGCTTGAAAAATGAATGGCTCGATGATGTTTTCAAGGCTGCCGAAAAATATGACGCTGCGATGCTCGCCTGCCCTGTTGTTGCGACGCTGAAAAAAGTCGAAAACGGACAAATTATCGAAACTGTTGACCGCAAAGGCCTTTACGAGGCACAAACACCGCAGGTCTTTAAGAAGGATTTACTTAAAAAGGCTTATGCCAATTTAAATAATCTCGACAAGTCAAAAATAAGTGATGATTCACAGCTTGTCGAGGCTCTTGGGCATAAAGTTGCGATAGTTGAGACTGATTTTTCGAATATCAAGATAACCAACAAGGCTGACATTGTGATTGCAGATGCGATAATAAAATCCCGTCCGAAACCAAAACCGCAAGGCCCTGCCGGAGCGTATTACGAAGCGCAGTGGTGACATAAAGAGGTAAGGAAACAAGGAAGTAAGGAAATAAGATTCAAAAAAAACTTGCTTTTCTTTGTAGTTTAACGATATAATGCCTTTTTAAGGTCGAAAAATATTTTTCGACGCGCTACGCTTGCGGGAAATATGATAACGATTAAAAAGAAGCAACGTTTTATACGGACAGGAAACCGATGTTCCGCATATTATGTGGAGCGAGTTAATTATTGTTGGGCCATAAAGGAGGAGCGGAATGTGTGACTTTTTTAGCTCAAAACCGCGGGAAGGAACTGAAGCATACCGAGTTCAAGAAGAAGTCCGCGAAAAGAAAAAGATCGCTGAGGAAAAAGAGGTAAAGGAGCTAATCTCCGAACTCTATTTTAATCATCTGAGGTATTTTCCCATTCAGATTAAACAAAGCGGGAATTATGTGCCAAAAATTATCGACAGCGCTATAGAGGAAAAGAAGGATGAAAAGGAAGTTATCTTGATTTTACTCAAAGGGAAAAAATACAGATTTGAATTTAGTAAACGAAGTTCTATCGCTCCGGATAATGATTGTAATTATGGGCTTCTCGAATTGTTTTCAGATGAAAAGAAGTGGCTATCCATCAATGTTTCTTTGGAATGTAGCAAATACTCTTTTGCTACTAAATGGAAGCCATTTGATATTGAGGCGTTTATTGATGGGAATTGGATAAACGACTTTAGGCATTTGAAGGAGTTGATCGTAAAAAGTGAGAACGAGAAATTGAGAGAATACAAAAGGGCAGAAGATTCCAAAAAAGTTCAAGAGCTTAAGGATAATTTTGGGATTGACTGAGGGGAATTAAAGGTGTCTGGTACTTTTTTTAGGTCTTGAATAGGGATTGCAACTTAAATTTTTCTGCTATCGTAAGCCCAGTGCAAAAGAGCCTGCCGCTGATTTCTGCGGCAGGAAATATCACTTTGGGGACTTTTAATTTAATATAATTTCGTGTTTATTCGTGTGAATTCGTGGCTAATTAAAAATCCGCGAAAATCCGCGCAATCCGTGGTTAAAATTCAGGAATAACTTCAGGATAAACCTGTCCTGTTGGTGTTATTCGGAAGATGTAAATTAAATTATCTTTAAGCTGCGTATAGGTAGCCGTGCCGTAGATTGCTGTTATGCCGTATTGAGCTAACTTGTCCGGCGAATTTGCCAAGTCCCAGATGCTCGACCAGAAAATTTCTCTCTTCTTTACGGGCAGTTCTTTAAGAAGGTCGGCGTATCTGTAAGGTTCGGCACCGAATTTCTCTATTGGAAAACCTTGAGCCGGAGTCATCTTTTCGCCGTAAATTCGCCGCCAGATATACAGGCTTCTCTTTTTGCCGTCCATTACCATTTTGTCTGAAAATTTGACTATCAACGCGTCAAAATGAACTATATCACCTTCGATTATATATTGCCGTTCGAGAACCTTGTCGAGTTCGTTATCCCGCGCAGTTTCGACAAATTTCAAAGTTGTATTTATTATTGTGCCGTTTGTGTCTTTTGTCTGGCTGACAACTTTGGCATAGCCGATTTTGTTTTCATCCGTCAGGTTTGTCAGGGCTTTTTTAAGTGTCTTGTTTTCCGTCAGAAGTTC
>JAPLMW010000054.1 GCA_026386845.1 Phycisphaerae bacterium | reverse complement strand
TAATTGGTAACGGCAAAAACCGAGTATTCTTCGCTGAACAGCAAATCTCCGCCGTATTTCTGGAGGATACGGTATGAATGGTCGTAAGATTGTTTTTCGAGTGCGAAAACGCCTTCCTTATTAAATATATTTTCCACGTCTATTGTTGTCTGGATAAGCAGGACATCCGGCTGGTATCCCCTCAGGTGGAATGTTACGTTTTGGCCGCTGATAGTGAAGTTTTCCTGTCCGACAACTACCTGTCTGGGCACAGCGGTTTTGTAATATACCGGCGAGCTTTTGATAATAGTGGGATTGAACACTTCGCCGGCCAATTCCTGCGTAACCTTTCCCAATAGAAGGGTAATAAGTTGTTGCTTAATTTCAGCCATATCCCGCATTATAACCGTTTTTTGTGTTTTAGACCACAAGGATTTCCCCTTTTTCATTATGCCTTTTTTGCCGATATATAGTGTATCAGATTAAGAGAGCGGCTTATGATAAAATGTCCATATTGCGGTAAAGAGTTTGAAGAACAAATCCAGCCTAAGCGGAAGTGGTATTTTTCCACTTATTGGTTTGTGATAGCGCTGTTATGTGTCGGACCTTTTGCACTGCCTCTTATGTGGTTTAATCCCCGCTATAAACTCATAACGAAAGTTATCGTATCAGTGGCGGTCATTGCCATCAGCATTTGGCTCTATGTGGAAGTTAAAGTTGCCTGGAATCTTGCTATGCAGCAGTTAGGCGGATTAGAGAAATATTAAATTTCGAAAAGACAGATTTCTCTTGCCTGATTTATGAACTCCCCGAGTAGGGCTCGAACCTACGACCTGGCGGTTAACAGCCGCCCGCTCTACCAATTGAGCTATCGGGGAATAACTGCAAAGATTAATATTCTTCCAGATTTATGTCGATTTGTCAAGCATAACTGTTTTGTTTAATTGTGCTGAAAATAGGGCTAAAAGCTGGACAAACCATCAAATTTAAGATAGCATACTACGTTTTCCAGCCTGAGAATAGTTCTTTTTGTGTCTATTTTAACTGGTATAAAGTGTATTTAAAAATCTATTTGGATTATTATAATATTGGCTTATGGCAATAGACAGGCTCGAACTAAGCGGTTTTACAATCATTAAAAAGCTCGGCGCAGGCGCCAGGAGCATGATTTATCTTGCACTTGATGAGGAGAGCGGCAATACCATAGCCCTTAAACGCTCTGTCTATGAAAAGCCGGAAGATGGCCGAATATTCGAGCAAATGATAAATGAATACAAGGTTTCAAAGATAATCCAGCACCCGTATTTACGCAAATGCAATAAGCTGATTAAAATTCGTAAGATGCTTAAGGTCAGGGAGTTATTGCTTACTATGGAGATGTTTGAAGGCGAGACCCTTGAAAAATCCAAAAACCTTAGTCTTGGTGATGTATTGCTGGTGTTTCGTATGGTTGCCGATGGCCTCAATGCTATGCATCAGCAGGGCTTTATCCATTGCGATATCAAGCCGAATAACATCCTTATAAATAACGAATCTGGTGCTATAAAAATAATCGACCTCGGTCAGGGCTGCAAAATCGGCACTATAAAGCCGAGGATTCAGGGCACGCCTGATTATATTGCGCCGGAGCAGGTCAAAAGAAGGCATCTCGACCGGCGGACCGATGTTTTTAATCTTGGCGCGACGATGTATTGGGCTCTTACAGGTAAGAACGTTCCGACGCTGATACCGCAGTCGAATGATATTTCAGCGATGCTCGGTCAGCGCCAGTTTCCGACCCCCCATCAGGTCCACAGCAGGATACCAATGGGCATTTCAAATCTTGTTATGGACTGTGTAAAGGAAGAGCCGGAAAAAAGACTGGCTTCAATGGATGAGGTAATTTCAAGGTTAGACCTTCTAATTCACAGCGTTTTCGCCAAAAAACTGGGGAATCAGTAATGGCAACGGACCTTATAGAACTGCTGGAGGCCGGTATCAAGGCTAATGAAAATGACCGGCATCGACAGCACAATTTGATAGTTCCGCCGGACAGGGGCGATTTAGTTGTTGGCGGCGATATTCACGGTCATCGGCGAAATTTCGAACGAATAGTAACTTACGCCGCATTGGACAAAAACCCGGATAGACACCTGATTTTGCAGGAGATAATACACGGCGGACCGGAAGACGAAAAAGGGGGATGTTTATCATTTGAGTTGCTGGCGGATGCCGTCAGGCTCAAGGTAAATTATCCTGACAGGGTGCACTTCATTCTCGCAAATCATGACACTGCTTTTATAAGCAACAACGATGTTATGAAAGGCGGAAAGGAAATGAATACCGCGATGCGTGCCGCGATGCAAAGGCGTTTCGGCAGCCGCACAAAAGATGTGGAAAGTGCGATAGAAAGGTTTCTTTTTTCACAGCCTTTGGCGGTCAGGTGTTCTAACCGGATATGGATTTCGCACTCGCTGCCCTCCGACAGAATGGTTGAAAAGTTCGACTTCTCAATCTTTCAAAGACAATTGAAAATCAGCGATATTGTAAGACCCAATTCGGCATATCTATTGACCTGGGGCAGGGGGCACAGCAGCAAAACTCTTGCGTTTATTGCGCAGCAGCTCGATGTGGATTTATTTGTACTTGGTCATCAGATTCAGGAAACCGGCTGGATAAGCAATGATGAAAATCTGATTATAATCGACTCGCAGCACAATCACGGCCATCTGCTGCATCTCAAACTGGATTCTCGATATACGATAAAACAATTAACAGGTTCTCTTGTGCCGATTGCAAGTATTGGCTGAGGGCTCGGCGGATATGACGTTTTTGCATATAATAGCGGTTGTCTGTATTATTATACAGGTTCTGTTCGTTTTTCAGATTTTTAGTCACTACAAATATGTTCTAAAGAAATTTGCCAAAAGACATAACATTTACCGCCCTAAAGTCGCGTTGATTGTGCCGTGCAAGGGAATCGACACGGCTTTTGACAAGAACATCAGTTCGTTTTACCAGCTTGAGTATGATAATTATGAGTTGATATTTGTAACCGAAAGTTCCGAAGATGCGGCTTATAATCATCTGCTTGGCCTTAAAGACCGATTTCAAAACCGCTTAAAGACATTCAAGACGAGCGTTCTTATTGCCGGAATGGCAGACCAAGGCAGCCAGAAACTGCATAACATGCTTTATGCGTGCGGAAACGCTGAAAAAGATGTTGAAGTTTTTGCATTTGCCGATTCAGATGCCTGCCTTCGCAGCGACTGGCTCAACCACCTTGTATATCCGCTGCGCAAGGAAAAACACGGTGTCTCAACCGGCTACCGCTGGTATGTACCGCTGAAGAATAATCTCGCAACGCTGGCGCTGTCCGCGATGAATGCCAAAGTCGCTCAATTTCTCGGCCCGACAATATTCAATTGTGCCTGGGGCGGTTCAATGGCCGTTCGGGTCAATACTTTTAAAAAACTCGAGATGGATAAAATATGGCAAAAAGCGATAAGTGACGATTTAACGCTGAGCAGAGAAGCCAAAAAAGCAAAACTAAAGGTTGTCTTTGCACCGGGGTGTCTTGTTGCTTCTTATGAACAAACCAATTGGCGCAATCTTTTTGAATTTGCCAGGCGGCAGTTTATTATCACAAGGGTCACAGTGCCCGGAACGTGGTGGTTCGGATTCTTCAGCAGTGTGTTTTCCGTATTAGGGTTGTGGGGTTTTACAGGGTTGGCAATTTTTTCATATCTTAATGGTTTAGAATACCGACAGACTTTTCTGACGGCGGCGATTATTTTTCTTGCGGGACAAACGATAAGAGCCTTTTTAAGGCAGAGAATGATTTTCAGGCTTCTTGCGGCAGAAACCGCAAAAATGAGGATAACGGCGCTGGCGGATATTATCGGTGGGTCGTTATGGTCGTTGATTTTGTTTTTCTGTATTCTCAGTTCGGCTTTCGGCAGTATAATTACCTGGCGCGGCGTAAAGTACAAACTTACAGGCCCGACAGAAGTAATCAGACTTTGAAAGAAGAAAATCCGAAGCACGGAATCCAAAATACGAAACAAATCCTGAACCGGGATAGGCAGCTTAATCTGACTATCCCAGTTAAAGCAAATTCAAAAATCATTCAGAAGATTTTATGCTTTCAATAAATTCCTTGTTATGATTCGTTTGGATCGGCCCCAAATATCAATGCCTCGCCGGAAATCAGCACCGGCTCACAATTAGCGTCAAAAGCGGCACAATCTTCCGTAATCGAAACATTACCAGGGATTGATTTTCCTGCGATTCTGTCTCTTTTTTTTCGTTGCCTTTGCGTGTGATTTTATTCTGCTCTTCTTTTTTGGTCTGCCAACGGGTAATGCTCTTAATCTTCTGCCTATCAAACTTTCCAGCTTGCTGATAAAACTATCACTGCCCAAAGGTCTGCCTGTTCGACAATATATCCTTATCCTATTTATCTGGTGGTCATCCATTTTCGCTCGTAATATATTTTCCCAATTCATTCCTGTCGATTGCTGCCGCCAACGTCCGGCATCTATCAAACCAAGCTCATCTTCCTGGCCTGTATGAGCCGATGCACTCGACCAGCGATAAGTCCACGGCAATTTTGTCATCTTTGACCTGACGGGATTACGCTCAATGTAACTCAATGCGATGTAAAAGTGCCGCGAATCCAGCGGACATGAATAAAACCTGTTCTGCCATAAATGGCCGCTGCGTTTGTGCATAAAATTGATATATTGACTATATAAGAGGTTTGTTTTGCCCATCACCTTGGCCAAGGCATTTTCCTTGTTGGGAGTTGCGATTATATGTATGTGATTTGTCATAAGACAGTAACCTTCAATTATTACGCCGAACCTGGCGGCCTGCTCCTTGAGAAAACGCAAATATGCTATCCGGTCATCATCCACAAAGAAAACATCCTGCTTATTATTGCCGCGCTGTGTAATGTGATGCGGTATATCAGGTATTACTATTCTGGCTAATCTCGGCATAAAAGCGAATATAAGAAAATCACAAACTTTAGCAACTAAAAAATAGGTAAACGTGGGGCTGTTGAAAAAGTCCACGCTATCCGATATAAATTATACACACATTGTAAATAAAATTCCACCTCATCACAAGGAGGCAATAAGATGATAGGCAATCAGGAACGCTGGCAGGAAGATTTATTCGTTGC
>JAPLMW010000017.1 GCA_026386845.1 Phycisphaerae bacterium | reverse complement strand
CGAAGAAGAACTCTTAAGCAGATACAAAGATTTTCTCAAAGTCACAAATTCTCCTGCCGCCGATGCCGACGATAAACTGCTTTTGCGGATAATAAAGGCAGGCGCAGGTGCGCGAACGCTTGCCGAGATTGAGCAAAAAAGCAGGTTTTTGTTTATTGATTGTGGTAAAATAGAGTATGACGAAAAAGATGTCGAAAAAGTCCTGCTCAAAAACAATGGCGACGGCCTGGCGATGCTTGCCGAATTGAAGAATCGTTTATTAAAACTAAACGAAGTGAGCGAAAAAGCGATTGAAGATATGTTAAGAGGATTAGCCGAAGAGAAAAAGGCAGGGCTTGGCAAAGTCGCTCAGCCGCTGCGATTGGCAATCTGCGGCACAACAGTGTCGCTGCCGATTTTTGATTCGGTTGATATGCTGGGTATTGAGGAAACAATAAAACGGATTGACAGGACGGTGGATAAATTTGGGAATATAAACAATAAAATATAAAAATGAAACGCGACAAAGAAAAATTTAAAAATGATTTTAAAAGACGCCTTTATGATTTTGCGTTGCGCCTTATCGAATTACTTGATCGACTTCCTAATGATAATGTATCAAAACGTCTGGGCGATCAGTTATTAAGAAGCGGAACGAGCATTTTAGCGAATTACGTTGAAGGACAATCTGCGAGTAGTAAAAAAGATTTTACAAATTATTTTCACATTTCCCTGAAATCTGCCAATGAAAGTAAAGTTTGGCTGGCGCTTTTGAGAGATAGCAAACGAATAAAACCAGACAAGGCAGAATGGTTTTTAAAAGAGCTGTGCGAAATTTCCAACATCTTCGGCTCAAGTATTCTGACATTAAAAGGCAAGAAATAATTTTGAATTTTTATATGTAGTTTTTATTTTTAATTTTTAACTTTTGATATTAAAGGAAGACAATATGAGTCTATTAGTAACGGGTTCGATAGGAATTGACACGGTAACGACGCCGTTCGGCAAGAGCGAAAGCTGTCTCGGCGGTTCCGCTGTTTATTTCAGTATGGCGGCCATTTGATTTAACAAAGGTTTTTGCGGGCAGGGATGTTGACCTTTCAGGCCTTGAGGTTCGCCCCGGCAGTAAAACTTTCAGATGGAAAGGCTCTTACCAGGGCGATATGAGCCAGGCCCTGACAGATGCGGTGCAGTTAAATGTCCTTGCCGAAAGGCCGCCGATTGTGCCCGAGCATTTCAGGGACAGCGAATTTGTTTTTCTCGCAAATACACACCCGTCGCTGCAGATTCAGCTTCTCGACCAGCTCAAAGGCCCTAAATTTGTCGCCGCCGACACTATGAACTGCTGGATTGAAAATCAGGCAGAGGATCTGAAAAAGCTGATGGGTCGCATAGATGCCCTGATACTCAATGATGGCGAAGCGAAAATGCTGACAAAAATAGACCACCTTGCGCCGGCGGCGCAGGAACTGCAGAAAATGGGGCCTAAGATAATAATAATCAAGAAAGGCTCTCACGGAGTAATTTCATTGGACAAAAACGGAAATTTCTTTTCGCTGCCGGCGTATCCGACAACGAATGTCAAAGACCCGACAGGCGCCGGCGATGCCTTTGCAGGCGCTCTTATGGGTTATCTGGCCAGCGCTGGCAAGCCGGATACTGGATATCTCAGGACTGCCATTGCTTACGGAACAGTAACCGCTTCGCTGGTTATCGAGGGTTTTTCGCTCTCGGCTGTCGCTTCCGTCAGCAGAAGCGCCATAGATGCCCGTCTTGACCAGCTTCGTAAAATGATGGAATTCTGAAAGGAGATAAGGATATAAGGAAGTAAGGACGTAAGGAACGCAACAGAGCCGCGACAGTTATGGAGCGGTTATTCCTTACCTCCTTATTTCTTTACTTCCTTACTTCTTTGGTGAACGTTATGAGATTATTTACCGCGATTGATATTAACGATGATGTCTGCAAAGCTGTTGCGAAATTACAGCAGGAGCTTAAAAGCAGACTAAAGAATCAAAAAGGATTGAAATGGGTTGCGCCTGACGTTATGCATCTTACGCTTAAATTCCTCGGCGAAGCGGATGAAAACAAAATTGATGAGATTAACAGCGCACTTGAGATAGTTTGCGGCGATAAAAAATCCTTTGAATTTGAATTGTCTCTCATCGGCACTTTCGGCAGGCCCGCAAGTGTGCTTTGGCTCGGCAGCGAGAAACAAAGCGAAGAAATTGTAGCTCTTGCCGCTGATTTGGAAGATGCCTTCGAGAGTATTGGTTTTGAAAAGGAAGCCAGACCATTCAGCACACATCTTACTTTAGCAAGAATTAAGGATAATACGGACAGCCAGTTACAGAAGATATTGAAGGATTATCCCAAAATCAATATTCCGAAGGTTTCAGCCGATGCGGTTTGTCTTTATAAAAGTCAATTGACACCGGACGGTCCCGTATATACCTTATTGAGGAAAATCGAACTTATTTAGTGTTTAGCCCCGACCCCTGTGGTCGGGGTTCAGAGCCGCGAATGTAAATGAGCGGTATCCGAAACTTTTGACAGGAAGAAATTATGGCAAAAACCACAAAGGAAAAGAAAACGGAAGAAAAATCATCCGCAAAAGACGGGGCGCTTGAAAGAGCCATCGCACAGATAGAAAAGCAATACGGCAGCGGCTCGATAATGCAGATGGACCAGAGCAAGTATGCCAAGATTGAAGGTATTCCGACAGGTGCGCTTTCGCTTGATATAGCGCTGGGCGGCTGCGGTATCCCAAGAGGCAGGGTAATCGAGCTTTTCGGGCCTGAATCCAGCGGCAAGACAACTCTTGCCCTGCACGTTATAGCGAACGCCCAGAAGGCAGGCGGAGTTGCGGCGTTTATTGATGCCGAGCACGCTCTCGATACCACCTGGGCTAAAAGGCTCGGCGTTGATGTCAGCGGTTTATTGGTCAGCCAGCCGGATACCGGAGAGCAGGCACTCAGCATCACGGAGATGCTGATACGTTCCAACGCGGTTGACGTTATTGTTATCGATTCGGTTGCGGCTCTTATTCCCGCCGCTGAACTGGAAGGCGAAATGGGACAATCGCATATGGGCCTTCAGGCAAGACTTATGAGCCAGGCGATGAGAAAGCTTACCGGCGTTATAAGCAAGAGCAAAACCAGCCTTATTTTTATCAACCAGATAAGAATGAAAATCGGCGTGATGTTCGGCAACCCTGAAACGACAACAGGCGGCAACGCTCTTAAATTTTACAGCTCGGTCAGAATTGATGTCAGGAGAATTTCCACGATAAAGGAAAATAATATAGCGATGGGCAGCAGGGTCAGGGCACGGGTTGTGAAAAACAAGATTGCACCCCCGTTCAGAGAGTCTGAGTTCGACATTATGTTCGATTCCGGCATTAGTTCCCAGGGTGACCTTGTCGATATGGGCACAAACTGCGGCGTTATCGTCAAAAGCGGCGCATGGATATTATACGGCGACACAAAACTCGGCCAGGGCAGAGAAAATGCCAAAAAGTTTCTCATTGAAAATCCGAAAATAACGGAAGAAATAAAAGATAAAATCCTCGTCGCAGTTGGAGTAAAGGAAGCAAAATAAAAGATAAAAAACCAAAATATGGTTTCGCCGGATTTTTTATTTTTGATATGTATTTTTTATCTTTGATTTTTAATTTTTTATATGGCGGCAATTAAGTGTCAAGCTCAGCAGAAATCAGAAGCTCGTTCATAAAGTTTTTTGAAAGTAAAGACCATACCTTTGTTCCAAGCTGGCCTGTTGTTCCCATTGGCGACGACACCCTTCTCTTTACAAACGCCGGTATGAACCAGTTTAAGGATGTCTTTCTCGGCACAGGCTCCCGCCCTTACAGCCGCGCAGTTAATAGTCAAAAATGTATCCGCGCGGGCGGCAAGCATAACGACCTTGAGGATGTCGGCACGGATACTTATCATCACACCTTTTTTGAAATGCTCGGCAACTGGTCGTTCGGCGATTATTTCAAAGCGGAAGCAATCGAATGGGCATGGGAGCTTTTAACAAAGGTCTGGAAAATCGACCCTTCGCGTTTGCACGTTACTTATTTCGAAGGCGACAAAAAGGAAAACCTTGCTCCTGATAATGATGCACGTGATTTATGGCGGAGGTTTTTGCCCGACGATAGAATCCACAAAGGCAATAAAAAAGATAATTTCTGGGAAATGGGCGATACCGGTCCCTGCGGGCCTTGCAGTGAAATTCATTACGATGGCACGCCGGATAAATCAGGAGCAAAGCTTGTAAACGCCGGCTCACCGGATGTAATTGAAATTTGGAATCTTGTTTTTATTCAGTTCAACCGTGACGCAAACGGAAAATTAACGCCTCTGCCCGCAAAGCACGTCGATACAGGTATGGGACTTGAACGAATAACCCGTATCCTGCAGGGCAAAAATTCAAATTACGATACAGACCTGTTTATGCCCGTTATAAACGCGATTGGCAAAATCGCAGGCAAAAAATATACAGCGAGCCCCGTTAGAAACAAGGCATCTTTGATGCCTGACGGCTGTCTCGGACAGCCTGTTTCTAATGGGGCAAGCCTTGATGGAAAAGCTGACATCGCGTTTCGCGTTGTGGCAGACCATTTGCGAACGCTTGTCTTTGCGATAACCGATGGCGGGATGCCGAGCAACGAGGGCAGAGGATATGTTCTGCGGAGAATTTTAAGAAGGGCCGCCAGATTCGGCCGAACGCTCGGTATGCACGAACCGTTTATTTATAAACTTGTCGATATAGTTGTCAGTGAAATGTCCCCTGCGTTTGAGGAAATCAAATACAGAGCCGAGCTTGTCCAAACCGTTATAAAATCGGAGGAGGAAAGTTTCGGCAGAACTCTCGACAGGGGACTTGAGATATTCGCAGCGGCAGCCGAAAAGGCAAAAGATAGCGGCGTTATCAGCGGCGCAGATGTGTTTGAATTGTATGATACTTATGGTTTTCCGCTCGATTTGACGATGCTTTTAGCAAGAGAAAAAAATCTCAAAGTCGATACAGCAGGATTTGATAATCTTATGGACCAGCAGAAGCAGCGGGCAAGGGCTGCCCAGAAAACAAGTAATTTTATTTCGATAGTTACGGATGTAAAACTTCCTGTCACAGATGATTTGGCCAAATATTCTGATGAAAAAATAAAAGCTGAAGTTCTCGGCTGGATTGACAATGATGGTTTTCATACTGACGGTGCCGTTGCGAACGGACAAGCCGCTATTGTTTTGGACAAAACCTGTTTTTATGCTGAATCCGGCGGACAAACCGGCGATGCGGGGCAAATTATCGCCCCGGCAGGGAATTTTCTTGTCGAAGCGACTGAAAAAATTGCAGATTGTATCATTCACAGGGGCGCAATTGAAAAGGGAACGATAAAAACAGGCGACAAGGTTGAAGCGGTTGTTGATATTGCAAGAAGAGAGACCAGAAAGAATCACACCGCGACGCATCTCTTGCAGTGGGCCCTTCAGCAGATAATGGGCAGACACGTTGCTCAGCAGGGCAGTCTGGTTAACCCTGAATATCTGAGATTTGATTTCACTTCTCCTAAGGGTTTGAAGCCTGAAGAAATTAAAGAAGTTGAAAAACTTGTAAACGAAAAAATCGCAGATTGTATCATTCACAGGGGCTCAATTGAAAATGGAACGATAAAAACAGGCGACAAAGTTGAAGCGGTTGTTGATATTGCAAGGAGAGAGACCAGAAAGAATCACACTGCTACTCATCTCTTGCAGTGGGCCCTTCAGCAGATAATGGGCAGACATGTTGCTCAGCAGGGTAGTCTGGTTAACCCGGAATATCTGAGATTTGATTTTACTTCCCCTAAGGCGCTCAAGCCCCAGGAGATTAAAGAAGTTGAAAGACTTGTAAACGAAAAAATCGCTGCCGCGATTCCGGTAACGAGTACGACTCTGCCGATTAAAGAGGCCAAAAAACTCGGCGCTATGGCATTGTTCGGCGAAAAGTATGGCGATACCGTCCGCGTTATTGCTGTCGGCGCTTCGGATGAAAATCATTTATCGAATGCCTTCAGCAAAGAGTTCTGCGGCGGAACGCACGTTTCAAGTACTGCTGTTATAGGCGGATTTAAAATTATAAAGGAAGAAAGTATTGCAGCCGGCGTTCGTAGAATTACGGCGCTGACAGGCAGGGGACTTATGGAACATTACGAAAGAAACAGCGAAATTATCGAAAAACTCAGTCAAACTCTCAAAGTGCCCGCCGAGCAGATTTGCCAGCGAGTTGATAAAATTATCGAGGACAATAAAAACCTTGTAAAGCAGCTCAAAACCGCCTCAAAACAGAGCGGCGCCGACATTATGAGCAAAGCAAAGCAGCTTTTGGAAAATTGCGAGAAAATCGGCTCAACTTCGGTTATAGTAAGCATTATTGATTCCGCACCCGTTGAAGAAGTGCGCAATGCGATAGATATGATAAAGAAGAAGGCCGGTTCTGCCGCGATAGTTTTCGGTTTGGCCGAAGGCGATAAGGTTACTCTGCTTTCTGGCGTTACCGACGACCTTATAAAAAAGGGATTAAAGGCAGGCGACATCGTAAAAGAGATAGCTCCGATAGTTGGCGGCGCCGGCGGCGGAAGACCACAAATGGCCCAGGCCGGCGGGAAAAATCCTGAAAATCTTCAGCAGGCTTTGCAAAAAGCAGTTGAACTTATAAAGCAGAAATTAGCATAGGCAGGTTGTGAAATTATGCCGCAGCAGCAGATAAAAGATTCGATGTCCGCCAAAAGCGGGACCTCGCCAAAAGGCGGGCTGGAGCAGTTAGGCAGTGCTGTAGTAAACACTGTATCTAACATCGGTCGGTTCGCCAGGTTTCAGGCTGATTCGCTGGTCGCTTCTGCCGCCGCCTGTTTCAAACCCGCCACTTATCCCCTCATCTGGAACCAAATGCTCGCCATCGGCGTCCGCTCCGTACCGGTCGTGATGATCACCGGCGCGTTTGTGGGAATGGTGCTGGCGATTCAGGCTTATGATCAATTGGCGGGTTTGGGAGTTGAAGAGCATTTGGGTGTTTTAATCAACCTGTCGGTTGTCAAAGAACTTGGGCCTGTGCTTGCGGCGATAATGCTTGCCGGCAGAGTCGGCGGCGCATTAACAGCTGAGCTTGGAACTATGAACGTTACCGAACAAATACTCGCTGTCCGCAGTATGGGCACCGACCCGATTAAATACTTAGTCGCCCCCAGATTAATAGCCTGCCTGTTCCTTACACCTTTTTTGATTATCTATGCAGATGTCCTCGGCATAATAGGCGGGTATCTTATCGGCGTCCCTTATCTTGGAATAAACAGCAAGGCATACTGGAGCCTAAGCGCAGCAGGAGTGGAGCTGTGGGATGTTGCTGTAGGTATAGCCAAAGGTTTTTTCTACGGTGCGGCGATTGCAGGCGTTAGCTGCTATAAAGGCTTCCACTGCAAAGAAGGCGCGCAAGGCGTAGGTCAGGCCTGCACCGAAGGATTCGTCGGCAGCTTTATTTTTATTCTCGCACTCGATTTTATCCTCGTCGTGATATTCAAGGCTATTTATTTGACAATTTGGCCGTTAAAACTTCTTCTTTAAAAAGACACGGACTTACACGGACTATAACACTGACTGACACAGACAGAAAAAGGCAGGTATGGGTTTTTGAGGTGTCCGAAGAAATCGGACAACTGGCAGAAGTTTAGAGAGATGAATAGTATGGAAACGACGAAAATAGCGGTTTTTAAAGGTAAAGAGATAAGAAAAACGATTCATAATAAGGAATGGTGGTTTTCAATTACGGATGCTGTAGCAGCACTGACGGACAGCACTGATACAAAGCAATATATCAAGAAAATGCGACAGCGCGACCCCGGACTAAGCTCCTACTGGGGTACAATTTGTACCCCCCTTGAATTGGAAGCACCGGATGGGAAAATAAGGGAAACAAATTGCGCTAATACCGAGGGTATTTTTCGCATAATTCAGTCGATACCATCACCCAAAGCGGAGCCATTTAAGCGATGGCTGGCAAGGGTCGGCTATGAACGCATTCAGGAAATAGAAGACCCTGAACTGGCGACGAAAAGAACTCGGGCGATTTATAAGGCCAAGGGCTACCCCGATAACTGGATAGAAAAACGAATGCGAGGTATCGCAGTCCGTGAAGAACTTACTGATGAATGGAAAAAACGGGACGTTAAAGAACAAACGGAATACGCGATATTAACAGCAGAAATATCAAAGGCAGCCTTTGGTTTAACGCCGAGCCAGTATAAGAAGCTCAAAAGGCTCAAACGTGAGAATTTGCGGGACCATATGACAGACCTCGAATTGATTTTCTCTATGTTAGGTGAAGCGGCAACAACTGAAATAACGAGAAATCGCGATGCTCAGGGCTTCGATGAAAACAAACAAGCGGCTGCAGAAGGGGGAAGCGTCGCAGGAAAAGCCAGGAATGACCTTGAATCTAAAACTGGCAAAAGAATTGTTTCAAGGCAGAATTATCTTCAACGGCCGGAAAATAAGAAATTGCTCAGGGGCAACAAATAAACTATTCAAATGCAAAAAGAAATTAAACCTGATGACGGCATAATAGTACTAAAGAACCTGACCAAAAGGTTCAGAAAGCTCGTTGTGCTTAATGATATATCGCTATCCTTCGAGAAGGGCAAAACAACGGTCATAATCGGACCCAGCGGATGCGGCAAGACGGTTCTTATCAAACATATCATAGTTCTTCTGCGGCCGGGGCTGGGAGAAGTTTATTTCCACGACCAGAGAATTGACGATTTGCCGGAGAGCAAACTCGGCAAAATCAGGGCGCAAATGGGATTTCTGTTTCAAAGCGGCGCTCTTTTTGACAGTATGACGGTTTCTGAGAATATCGCCTTTCCCATCAGGCAGCATCAGGAAACACAAGACCAGAAAAAATTAGACGAGATTGTCAAATCGAAATTATCTTTGGTAGGGCTGGACGGCTATCAGGATTATTTTCCGGCCAAACTTTCCGGCGGGCAGAAAAAAAGAGTCGCTTTAGCGCGGGCAATCGCGCTTAATCCGGAAGTTATCCTTTACGATGAGCCGACGACGGGACTTGACCCTATCAGGGCCGATGTTATCAATGAGCTGATTTTAAAACTTCGAAAAGAACTTGGCATTACATCTATAGTAGTAACGCACGATATGAACAGCGCATATAAGATTGCCGACCGGATAATTATGCTGCACAACGGCAAGGTGCTTCTCGACGGCAACGCCGATACGTTTACAAACAGCACGCTGCCGGTGGTTCAGCAGTTTATCAAGGGAGAGACAAGCGAAAAAGATTTGCAGTCATTGCAGGTTTCGTTTGAAGATATAAGAACGGACGAGGGAAAGAAGAAGTAAAATCCTAAATCCTAATCTCTAAATCCTAAACAAATCCGAATTACCAAAATTCAAATATTCAAAACAAATTTAACGCCGAATGTCGAACATTCAACCACGCCGGGGGCGGGTAAAAAATAATTGTTTCCCCTATTGACAGATAATGCTTTAGGCAATATAATATAATTATGAGAAAAGAATACGATTTTTCAAAGATGAAAGGGCACAAAAACCCTTACGCAAAGGAATTAAAAAAGCAGGTAACGCTTCGGCTTGGAATAGATGTTATCAGGTATTTTAAGGATTTGTCGAAACAAACAGGGTTGCCGTATCAGAACTTGATAAACCTCTACCTCGGCCAATGCGCCCATTCAGGCAAAAAACTTACCCTCAATTGGGCATCGTAAACGCGAATATTCCACCGGGGGCGGATAAAAGGCGGGCAAGTTTATTGCAGCAAGAAGACATTAGAACAGGCACAATCAGAAAGGAACCGAAGATGAAAAAGATTCTAAAGCAACTGCTGCTGATGTTGGTGGTATTGGCCGTGCTGGTTTTGGCTGGCTGCGATGATGACAAAGGCCCCATGCAGACAGCAGGCGAAAAGGTGGACAATGCCGCCGAGAAGACCGTCGAAACCACCAAAGGCGCCGCTGAGACGGCTGGCGATGCTGTTGAAGGCGCTGCTGACAAGACCGGCGACGCTGTTAAAGGCGCCGGTGAAGCTGTGGGCAACACGGTCAAATAGCAGCCGAAACGGTGAATAAAAAAGTTTTTAGTTCTGAGTTAAGAAATCCGCGAAATCAGCGTAATCAGTGGTTAAATTCGTCAATATGCGCAAAAAAAGGCTCGCCTCAGGCGAGCCTTTCGATTCCTGCAAATCTTACTGATATGTTAATCAGTGGTTATATCTGTAACAGCCGAGGTTATATCTTCTGTTTCCTCTGTTGCTGCCATGACCGGAATTTCCTTTACTGCGGTTGGGGCTTTTACGAACGGTGTTACGTTGTTTGCACAGGGGCCTTTTTTGCCCTGTCCAACCTCGAAATTAACCTTCTGGTTTTCATCGAGTCCTGCATAACCTACGGTCTTAATTTCCGAGTGGTGGACGAAAAAATCGTTGCCGCCGTCATCGGGAGTAATAAAACCATAACCCTTTTCTGCATTAAACCATTTTACTGTTCCTGTACTCATTTTACTGCTCCTTGGCCTGTCTATAGGCCGTTAAACATACTATCTCTCGATTAAATTTATTGGAAGCATACTCTTGAGAGATGAAAGGATACACACCAAAAACACTAATTCTACAAACTGGACTTATAAAGTCAACAAAAATATTAAATTGTGACAAATTCTCTGTTTATCCTTGACTTTTGTTAGGCGATTTGTTAAAATACTCTTGTTATTTGACAATTAGTTAAATTTTAGCTTACAATTATGTAAGCGGTTGATAGTGAAAGGTTTACGGCAAACAAAAACCTTCGAATATTGCTGTAAACGGTAGCTGTCCATAGTAAAACATATCTAATTTATATCCCCAGTTAAATTACACCCCTAAACGGACCCCGTCATCAAATCCGCCTTGCGACGGATTTAAGATGACGGGGCTAAACACGAATTATCAAATTAAATTTACAAGGAGATTTATATGGAGACACAACGAAAAAGAGATTACCTGATGCTCAAAATCAGAGGGCGACTTGTAAAAGTTGACCCTGACATTTTTTATAAAATCATAAACACCCGCCACTTCGTGCCTGATAAAAAATATAACGGCGATATTGCTTCAATGCGAATCACGAGCGAAGGCTATGCGGTAATTATCCGCGGAGAAAAACCGCCGCAAAGGCATATCCTACTTTCGCGGTTTATAATGAACCCCAAAAAAGGCGAAATAGTTGACCATATAAACAGAAACCCTTTAGATAACCGAAGAGTAAATCTTCGGATTGTAAATAAAAGACAAAACAACCTGAATAAAAAATGTAAAAACGGGTCAGGCTTTATCGGTGTCAGCATAAAAAACAGAAAGGGGAGAAAATACTGCTCGGCGAAACTTCAACTAAGCGGCGGCAAACAATTATCGTTTCAACTGCCGGATAGTCCCCATAATCGCGTTATCGCAGCCTTTGCGAGAGACAGGTTTGTGCTTCAGATGGGAGAAGAAGATTTTGCCCCTCTGAATTTTCCCTGTTTCAGGAACGAGCCGTTCAGGAGCTATCTGCTTGCAGAGGATTTAAGGAAACTCAAGGAATGTTGAATAATAAGGCCATTTGATATATAATGAGAGATTATGACATACAAACAGCCACAGGAAATTGCAGACCAGCTTAGCCGATTGATAAAGGGTGAGAGTTTTGCTGACATTTTTACGCGCGTG
This sequence comes from Phycisphaerae bacterium, assembly GCA_026386845.1. Classification (GTDB taxonomy): domain Bacteria; phylum Planctomycetota; class Phycisphaerae; order Sedimentisphaerales; family UBA12454; genus JAPLMW01. The sequence continues at coordinate 2,702 of JAPLMW010000017.1, read as the reverse complement.
GCGTTCAGCACAGACGCGAGTATCTATCAGATAATCCCAATCTGTATCGTTGCGCCTAAAGATATGGAGGATATTGCGGCAGTAATAAAATATGCCGGGCTAAATGGAATACCTGTTGTCGCACGCGGCGCCGGCAGCGGACTTGGAGGTGAATCATTAACGGGCGGCATTATGCTCGATACGACCCGTTTTATGAATAAAATCATCAGCACAAGTGCAGACGGGCGCACAGTCACCTGTGAGGTTGGAGTTGTGCTTGACGACCTCAATAAATATCTTTTACCATTTAATAAGAAAATCGGGCCTGACCCATCGAGCGGAAACCGTGCGGTAATCGGCGGGGTAGTCGCTAATAATTCGACCGGCGCTCATTCGCTCAGCTACGGCTATATTGCTGAATATGTTGAAAAGATAAAGGCAGTTTTAGCGGATGGAACTGTCGCTGAATTTGTAAATAATGTTGCGCCGGGTGAGAAAATTTCAAAAGATTGTTTTGAATTATTAAATTTAAATTCCGAGCTAATCGAAAAAGCGCAGCCTGAGACGAAAAGAAATCACAGCGGCTATAATATCGCGGATATTGTTCACCCCGTTAGAGACAAGGCATCAGAGATGCCTGACGGCCACCAAAGGGGGCCTGTCTCTAACGGGGTGCACAACGGCAAAATTGATATGGCTAAACTTTTGGCAGGTTCAGAGGGAACACTTGCCGTTTTTACGGAAGTTACGCTGCGGACGGTTGATATACCGAAAGTTGCAGCGGTTATTCAGTTTGAATTTGATTCGCTTGATAAAATGGCAAGGGCGGTGCCGGCGATTGTTGACAGCGGGGCGGCGGCCTGCGAATTGATGGGTCAGGATTTGATAAAAATAGCGAGGGACGCTTTTGAGCAATACCACGATATTCTCAACCCTGATTCTGTCGCCAGTTTGCTTGTCGAGCATACGGGCAGCTCGATGGAAGAAGTTAAGCGGAAGATAGAGAAAACGGTTTCAGATGTCGGCGGTCTTTGTTTTGATAAGAAAATTGTCTTTGACCCGGCTGTGCAAAAGAGGCTGTTTAAATGCCGTAAGGATGCAGTTCCGCTGCTCTCCAGGGTAAAAGGCTTGAAGCAGCCGATACCATTTATTGAGGATGTTTCGGTGGATAATAAAAAACTTGCCGAGTATCTGGCGGGTTTGCAGAAAATCGGCGAAAAATATAAAGTAGAGATGGTTTATTACGGACACGCGGGCGACGGCGAGATTCACGTTAGGCCGTATTTGGATTTGTCGAACTCGGCGGATGTCAAAAAAATGACCGATATTGCGGAAGAGGTTTTTACGCTGACATTGTCGCTGGGCGGGTCGCTCAGCGGAGAGCACGCTGACGGTTTGATTCACGCGGCGTTCATGAGAAAGCATTTCGGCGAGGAGTATTGCGATATTCTAAAGCGGCTTAAGCGGATATTCGACCCGAAAAATATTCTTAATCCCGGAAAAATCATCAGCGATAACGCCGAGGTAATGACGCAGAACTTGCGCGGCGGAAATAAAATCATCGGCGAAAGGACAAAAACAGAGCTTAACTTCAAGCCTGACGAATTTAAGTTCGAGCTTGTCCAGTGCAGCGGCTGCGGCGTTTGCAGAAGCACCGATTCTGCGATAAGGATGTGTCCTGTTTTTCGTGCGACAGGCAATGAAATGGATTCCTCGCGGGCAAGGGCGAACCTGCTGGCGGCCTGGGCGAAAGGGATTTTGACAGAACAGGATTTTGAATCGGAGAAGTTTCGGGAAATTCTGTCAACCTGTCTGAACTGCAAAGCCTGCGTGGTTGATTGTCCTTCGGGCGTTGATGTTTCAAAAATGATAATGGAGGCACGGGCGAGACTTGCACAAAAACGCGGCCTGAATCACACGGCTAAAGTTCTGGCCTCCAATCGTTATATGAGCATTTTCGCATCCGCTTTTGCGCCGATAAGCAATATCTTTATGAGCCTTACACCTGTCAGATGGATTATGCAGATATTAACAGGAATTGATAAAAGAAGGGCGATGCCGAAGTTCGGGCTTTCAACGTTTATAAAAAAAGCAGAAAAATGGCTGGCAGGGCAGCCTAAATTAGAAAACCCTGTCGAAAAAGTCGCGTATTTTACGGATACCTTCGTCAATTATAACGACCACGAACTTGGCTTTGCGGTTATAAAGTTTTTAAGACTTAACAATATCGATGTAATTATTCCAAAACAAAGGCCCGCACCGATTCCAGCAGTTGTTTACGGCGATATAAGAACAAGCAAAAAAGATTTGGAATATAACGTCAAACATCTTTCTGACGCCGTAAGACAAGGTTATAAGATTATTTGTTCTGAGCCGAGCGCGGCTTTGTGTCTTAAAGAAGATTTGAGATTTTTCGTTGATAGTCCGGATGCAAAGATGGTTTCGGAAAATACTTTTGAGTTTTTTGATTACCTGAAAAATCTTATGCGAACAGTTAAGATTGCCGCGGCCGCCTCCAGCGGCCTCGCAATGACAAATTATGTTCATCATACGCCTTGTCATCTTATCGCCCTCGGCGAAAAAGCCGCATCGGTAGAGATTTTAAAACAGCTTGCCGGGATTGAAGTTAAAGAACTCGACGGCGGATGCTGCGGAATAGCGGGTACTTTCGGTATGCAAAAGAAAAATTACGACCTTTCGATGCAAATAGGCAGAAAACTTGC
>JAPLMW010000078.1 GCA_026386845.1 Phycisphaerae bacterium | reverse complement strand
CTCAAAGAGCTTGGAATAAGGATAAGTCTCTTTGTTGACCCTGTAATTGAGACTGTCGAAAAGGCAAAACAGTTAGGCGCAGACCGGATAGAGCTTTACACCGAGCCTTTCGCGAGGGCTTTTGCAGAAAAGAAAAATCTTCAGGAGCTAACCGCGAAATACGCAGCGGCAGCGGCCAAAGCGGCACAAATCGGACTTGGCGTAAACGCCGGCCACGACTTAAATCTTGATAATTTGCCGTTTTTCTGTAAGATTGTTGTGCCGGTAATGGAAGTCTCAATCGGCCACGCCCTTATTTCGGACGCGATTGATATGGGCTTGTCTAATGCCGTGAAAGCGTATTGCAGAATACTTGAGAGTTGCTGATGCGGTTAAAAGGAAGTAAAGAAGTAAAGAAATAAGGAAGTAAGGAAAAAAATTCGGCTCATCGGGATAAATCCTTACTTCTTTACATCCTTAATTCCTTACTTCCTAAAATAATAAAACAAACTGTGCAATCGAAAATGAACAACATAATAAAAAATACGGGAGTCAAAAATGTTTAGCGGTTCAATGGTAGCTTTGATAACGCCGTTCGACAGCGGTGAAGTCGATTTTAATACGCTCGATGAGCTTGTGCAGTTTCATCTAAAAAGCGGCACAGACGGTATAGTTCCCACCGGCACAACAGGCGAATCGCCGACGCTGAGTCATCCGGAACATCGGCAGGTCATTGAGCGGGTGGTAAAAGCAGTCGGCGGAAAAATTCCTGTAATAGCAGGCACAGGCTCGAACAGCACAGCTGAGGCGATTGAGCTTACTGCATTTGCGAAAAAAGTCGGCGCAGACGCCTCGCTTCAGGTTACGCCATATTACAATAAACCGACGCAGGAAGGTTTTTATCAGCACTTCGCGACGATAGCTCAGGAAGTCGATTTGCCGATGATTCTTTATAATATTCCCGGCCGATGCGGCGCTGGGTTAACTCCGGCTACGGTTGCCAGACTGGCGAAGATTGAGAATATCGTAGCGATAAAAGAAGCAACCGGCCAGTTGGACTTTGCCAGCGAGGTGGCGAATCTTTGCGATATAACCATCCTGTCCGGCGATGATTCTCTGACATTACCGATAGCATCCGTCGGCGGCAAAGGCGTAATCAGCGTCGTGGCAAATGTAGTGCCCGCCGATGTAAAAGCGATGACGGATTTGATTCTGGAAGGCGATTTTGTTTCAGCCCGCAAATGGCACAACAAATTGTTCAAACTTTCCAAAACAATGTTAAGTCTTGCTACAAATCCGATACCGGTAAAAGCCGCGATGGCTATGCTGGGTATGGCTTCGGAGGAAATGCGGCTGCCGATGACGCCATTAGATGATTCGCAGAAAGAAATTCTGCGTAAACTGTTGAAAGACTACGGCCTAAACGCCTGAAGAGCGGTTTTATATGCAGGAAAAGATTATAGATTTCCATACACACGCCTTCAGCGATGAACTCGCACCGAAGGCAATGAAGGCTCTTACTGAGAATCATCCGGATATTCCTTATTATCTGGACGGTACAATTTCATCTCTTTTGAAATCGATGGACAGCGTCGGCATTGAAAAAAGTGTTATCTGCTCTATCGCTACAAAACCAAAACAGTTCAAGCCCATCCTTGACTGGTCGCTGCAGATACAATCCGACAGAATTATTCCATTTGCTTCGGTCCATCCTGCCGACGAAGAAAGAAATGAACGCATAAAAGAAGTAAAGCAGTCGGGGCTTAAAGGCATTAAGCTGCATCCATACTATCAGGATTTTTATCTCGATGAGGAGTCAATGCTCTCATACTATGAGCAGGTCTGCAAAAATAACCTCATACTGGTTATGCACACAGGATACGATATCGCTTTTGAGCATATAAAAAGAGCAGACCCTGCCAGAATTGTAAATGTTATGAAAAAATTCCCTCAGCTCAAGCTGATAACAACGCATTTCGGAGCCTGGCAAATGTGGGATGAGGTGGCCGAACAGATAATTGGAAAGAAGATTTATATGGAGATTTCCTTCGCGCTGGATTATCTGCCGGCAGAAAAAGCGAAGGAGCTTTTCGAGAATCATCCAGCCGATTACATACTCTTTGGCACGGACAGTCCCTGGAGGAGTCAGAAAGAAACACTTAATCTGTTAGCAAATCTCAACTTAGATACAAAAAAACTTAATAAAATCCTCTACAAAAACGCTCAAAAACTACTCGCAACAAATTAACCACTCTTTTTGTAACTTCTTTGAAAATAAATAGTTATGAACTGCTATGGCTTATTGTGAAAAAAAACACAATAATAATGTGAATATTATCAACGGAGTGTGCAAAAAAACATGGATAATTATTACTGTTTTTGGGGATGATTTACCGAAAATTACTTCTATAGGACCAATAAAAAATGCTATATCAGTAGCGTCTTAACCGCTAATAAGAATTTTAGTAACAGGAGACAGTTATGTTAGGTTTGCAGGATAAATGGGTAGCATTAGCTTATATTCTTTGTATCGCAAGTACTCTGTTGTGTGTTGTCTATGGCATCTTTGCATGGAATAAGGGGCAGACAGATGTCAGTCAGGAGGATATGCGATGGGCTAAAGAGGAAAAGAAAGCAGAAAAGAAAATGTAGAAATATGTTCTTCTTCGCTCGTCAGCAGAGCGAGACAGAAAATATTATGGAGAATAATTTTTTCCGGAGGTTATAAATTATGTTAGCAGAAACGACAATCAATATAGGAACTATTATAGCCATATTGGTATATGTCCTGCTTGTGGGCTATCTGGGCTGGCTTGGTTTTCGGAATACAAAGACCGCAACGGATTTCCTCGTCGCAGGCCGCAAAACTCATCCATTCGTTATGGCCCTCAGCTATGGTTCAACTTTTATCTCGACCAGCGCTATCGTGGGTTTCGGCGGCGCAGCGGGACTATTTGGGATGAGCCTTCTATGGCTGACAATGTTAAATATCTTCGTCGGCATATTCATCGCGTTTGTAGTCTTCGGAGGCCGTACACGTGCGATGGGACATCATCTCGATGCGCACACATTCCCCGAATTTCTCGGACGCCGCTATCAGAGCAAATTCATTCAGGTCTTCGCAGGTATCGTAATATTTCTCTTTATGCCGTTATACGCTGCGGCGGTGTTAATCGGCGGCGCCGAATTCATCGCTACTCAATTTACCATCAGTTATGAGACTGCCCTGCTTATCTTCACTCTCATAACGGCAGCTTACGTCGTTACAGGCGGCCTTAAAGGCGTAATGTACACCGATGCTTTGCAGGGTGCGATAATGTTCATTGGAATGACAATACTGATTGTCTGGGCATATATTAAGGTCGGCGGAATCCTGCCGAGCCATCAGGCACTTACCGATATGGCGGGGCTTGTGCCGGGTAAACTGAGAGACATGGGACATCAGGGCTGGACTTCTATGCCGCTGTTTGGCTGGGGAGATAAAAAATATGACCTCTGGTGGACAGTCGTTACTACCATAACAATGGGTGTCGGAATCGGAGTGCTTGCCCAGCCGCAATTGATTGTCCGTTTTATGACGGTCAAGAGTCAAAGGGAACTTAACAGGGCTGTACCTATCGGCGGCGTATTTATCCTGATGATGACAGGCGTGGCATTTACTGTTGGCGCGTTGTCAAATGTCTATTTCAATAAATACGGTGCGCCGCTGAACGGACGAGTTTCAAAAGTAATAGATGAACAAAAAAGCTTTGCTGTTCTGCAGATAACGAAAAAGGACGATACCGGTAACTGGGTGGATGTCGAAGGGAAAATGGCTCCGGTCAGGCTGACAGGCGATTCTGTAGGCGCTATAGTAAGTGCAGGCCAAACTGTGCCGGTCGTACAGGGCAGAAGCATTTCGATAATTTATGCGCAAGGCAACGTCAGCCAGATTATCCCATTGTATGTAACATCCGCGATGCCGAAATGGTTTGGCATTATATTTCTGCTGACGCTTTTGTCCGCCGCGATGAGCACCCTGTCCAGCCAGTTCCATACCATTGGTGCGGGAATAGGCAGAGATATCTATGAGCAATTACAACCAAAACACGGCGGAACACTTGGTATCACACGAATCGGCATTATTATTGGTATCATTATCGCCGTGTTATGGAGCTATTTCTGGCAGAAAAGTCCGATTATCATCGCACGAGCTACGGCGATTTTCTTTGGCCTGTGTGCTTCGGCATTTCTGCCGGCATTTATCGGCGGATTGTTCTCTAAACGTATGACGAAACAAGCCGCTATTTGGTCAATGATAGTTGGTTTTGCGGTAACCAGTTTCTGGCTGCTGTTTGTAAAAGCTCAGGAAGCGGGCGATATAGGTCTTGTTCAAAAAATCACCGGCGGAAAAACGAGTATTCTCGCAGGCTATCCAAACTGGCCCACGGTTGACCCGCTTGTTGTCGCCCTGCCGATTTCGATTCTCGTCGCGATAATTGTCTGTTTGGCTACCAAACCGCCTTCAAAAGAACATATTGACAAGTGTTTTAGAAGAAAATAACCGGATTTTTTAGGACTATAAGGAATTTACTAAAATTTTGCTAAAAACTGTTGAAATCGGACAGATTTTACATAACATATTTAGCCTATCAGGAAATAACTGTTTTAAAAACAAAGATGTACCAACCGTTTTTTAGGGAGAAAAATATGGAAAGAGGCACTTGGAGGTTATTAGGAATCTTTGTGATTGTTGTGGCTTTATGCACATTTGTGACAGCGGAGGAAAAGGCAGCTCAAGGCACCGCAACTAATCAGACAACTACCCCCCCACCTGAACCTGCTGCTGGTTCTTCCGGACTGGAAGAATTCAGAGACTGGTTCCATAACCCCGCACCCTGGCTGGAAATGGGCGCTGACTTGAGAGCCCGCTGGACCTATGGCTGGAATCTCGACACGCTGAATGATGACGCAACAAATCGAAGCAGCGGCTATAACTGGTATCAGAATCGTATGAGATGGTGGATGAAATTTAAGATTAATGAGGATATGGATTTCAACCTTAAATATACTTGGGAGTTCAGAATCTGGGACGAACCGGAACGCAAAAATGGCAATGGGTCTTCTGTAGAACGTAGAACCACTGGACCAGATTTTAGTGAAATAGTATGGGACCAGTTTAATCTGACTGTAAGAAACCTCGGCGGTATGCCATTGACAATGGTTGTCGGCAGACAGGATATCAGACTCGGTGAAGGATGGCTCATTGCTGATGCTACGCCATGTGATGCGGCAAGAACCGCTTATTTCGATGCTCTGCGATTCACATATGCCATACCCGATAAGGATAAAACAACGTTAGATTTGATTTACGTTGAAAATCGTGCCGCGGAAGACTGGTATCTGCACCCAATTAATGACCGCAAGAGAGTAATAACGCAGCAGGATGAAAGAGCGGTAATCGTTTATTATACGGACAAGTCAAGGCCGAGTCTGAATCTGGAAGGATACTTTATCTTAAAGATTGATAATCCGATAAATTACCCTATGCCGGCGACCCCGACAGGCAATGACAAACTTCCGCCGTATTGGAGCAAAAGAGCTAATATATATACTCTGGGCGGTGCATTGTCGGGCGCACTGGCCGGCAGTGAGCATTGGAAATACAGGGCTGAAGGCGCTGTCCAGATGGGCAAAAAAGAGGGTTTGGACCCGATTACACTTGCACGCACCGGTATGCATAATCTGATAGCATTCGGCACTATTGACAAACTTGAATATCATTTCAACGATGCCAAGAAAAATAAGCTGAGAGGCAGCTTCGAATACCTTTCCGGCGATGACCCCAGTACAGGAAAAGATGAGGCGTTTGACCCGCTGTGGGGCGAATGGCCGAGGAACAGTGAAGTTCTTTGCTATGTTTACAACCTTGAAACTATGTTAGGCGAAGTGACAAATCTTTACCGGCTTGGGTTCGGACACAGCATACAGTTAACAGAAAAGATAGCAATGGACACGGATGTTCATTGGCTTTGGGCAGATGAAAACACCAGGAAGGGCTATACGCACAGCAGCGGTTTGGGCTTTTCCAACGGCAGTTACAGAGGGACACTTGCTACCTGGCAGCTTAAGTGTAACCTTACGAAAAACCTCACGGGGCATATCCTGCTTGAATATTTCCAGCCGGGCAACTACTATGTAAGCGGAAGCAGAGATGCTGCATACTTTGCAAGGATAAATGCTGATTACACCTTCTAACCACTATAAATAACGGATAACCTTAAGCCCGGTCCTAAACAGGCCGGGCTTTTTTATTCAACAGCGACAGACAAATCTGAAAATTGTATTGCAGAAAAACACAAAAACAGTATAATATTTCCCTTTTACCCCTTTTATATGAGTACAAATCTATGTGGATATATCTGGGTATTTTTTCCGCTATATTTCTCGGAATGTACGATGTAAGCAGAAAACACGCATTGCGGCAAAATGCCGTGCTGCCTGTCCTGTTTTTCGCCACCGTATTTGGAGCCTTATTCGTACTGCCGATAATACTGCTGTCAAGATTCCGGCCTGAATTACTGGCAGGTTCAAATTTCTACCTGCCGACTATATCCATAGTTGCGCATCTGCATATCTTCGCCAAGGCTGTAATTGTCTCGGCTGCTTGGGTACTTAGTTACTATGCCTTGAAAAACCTGCCGATTTCGATTGCCTCGCCTTTTGGCGCCACAGGATTGATTTGGATACTCATCGGTGCAGTATTACTATTTCACGAACGGCCTACGGTATTGCAGTATCTGGGGCTTGGATTGATGGTCATTTCATATTATGGTTTTTCAGTTCTCGGCAGCAAAGAAGGTATTATCTTCTATAATAACAAGTGGATGGCATTTATTTTCCTTTCCACGCTGCTTGGGGCTTCCAGCGCAATGTATGACAAGTTCCTCATCCAAACCGCAGGTTATTCTCCTGTCGCAGTACAGGTATGGTTTTCCATTTATCTTGCTCCGGTATTAGGCGCGGTAGTTCTTGTATCAAGACTTGCAGGGGAAAAAAATATACTCAATCCGCCTTTTGCGGACAAATTCGTATGGCGATGGAGCATACCTGCAATCGGCGGTTTTTTGCTTATCGCGGATTTCCTATACTTTAAGGCAATCGGTTGTCACGGTTCGCTGATAGCGACAATTTCGACATTGAGGGCAAGCTGTATCGCGGTTTCTTTCATTGTGGGAGGACTGTTGTTCAGAGAGTTGCGATTGTCTTCAAAGGCAATGGCTCTGGCGGGAACCCTGGCAGGGATAGGTTTGATACTGTTGTCGAAACCCTAATCTTCTTGCATTCGACAAAAAACGACTGTAAAGTATTATAAATTCTGGTATAATCCCAAATATTGATAAACAATTAACACTATAAGCGATTATCAAAACAGCTTTGAGGGTGTAGCTCAGTTGGTAGAGCAATGCACTTTTAATGCATAGGTCTTGGGTTCGAGCCCCAACACCCTCATTTTTTTATCTTCCGGCAAAAATTAGAAAAGGCAAACAGATGACAAATAAATGGCATTTACACAGAAGACTCTATGACTGGGTTTTGCACTTTGCTCATACAAAACACAGTATGGTTGCCTTGTTCTGCATCAGCTTTGCCGAATCAAGTTTTTTCCCTGTCCCGCCCGATGTTCTTCTTGCTCCGCTTGCACTGGGTGCGCCAAAAAAATGGATGCGTTTTGCAACAGTATGTACATTAGCTTCCGTTTTCGGAGGTATATTCGGCTATATCATAGGCACTTTCCTATGGGCAGGAGTAGGTAACTTTTTTCATAATTATGTCCCTGGATTTTCGCGGGACAAGATAGTTCTAATGGATAACACAAATCTTGAAGGATTCGTCAACCATAACTCACTGAAAGTAGTGCCGGTAACAAAAGTTGTTCCGACTTATCCGCTTGGCTTCACCACAAAAGGCGGAACTGAACGTTCGTTGAACGAAAGCGAAGTCAAAGAAGTCAAGATTAACCCCTTCACGCAGGTCGGAGCCTTATATTTCTCGTATGACTGGGAAATTGTCGCGATAGCCGGTTTTACACCAATCCCGTATAAGGTAATAACCATCACTGCAGGTGTTTTTAAAATAAATTTTATTACATTTCTTATTGCTTCTGCCTTAAGTCGGGCTGCAAGATTCTTTATGGTGGCAGGACTTTTCGGCTGGAAAGGCGAACGCATCAGGCCGTTTATCGACAAATATTTCAACTTACTGACAGTGGTCTTTACTCTTCTGCTGATTGGCGGCTTTTTAGCAATGAAATTAATCAAATAAAATATGACAAATGAGCAAAAATCAATCCTGTTAAAAATCGCACGCCAGTCAGTCGAAGCTGCCGTTGCGGGTCAAAAACCGCAAAAGCCGCACAGCGACGAGCCGGAACTTAATACTCCCTGCGGCTGTTTTGTCACCCTAAAAAATAAGGATGAACTTCGCGGATGTATAGGCCAATTTATTGCGGATAAACCCTTAATAGAATTGGTCGGCGATATGGCCGTCGCAGCGGCAACAGGCGACCCGAGATTTATGGCTGACAGGATTACACCAAAAGAAGTAAAAGAACTGGATATCGAAATATCGGTTCTATCGCCTTTGAAAAAAACTGATAATCCTCTGAACCTGCGGCTCGGTATCGACGGTATATATATTAAAAAAGGCTATGCGAACGGATGCTTTCTGCCGCAGGTCGCAACTGAAACAGGATGGAGCAAGGAAGAATTCCTGTCATACTGCTGCGGTCATAAGGCAGGACTGAAACCGGATGCGTGGAAAGATAAAAATACGGAAGTTTATCTGTTCACCGCGGAAATTATCGAAGAAGAAAGCTAAAATATGTTAAAAAAAATCTTAACCGCAATTATTTTAATACTAATCCTGACAGGCAGATACGATTGTTTCGCAGCTTCTTTGTCAACTGTCGAGGGTTTAAGCAAATATCTCGCGCCTCTGCCGGCCGTCAAAAATATTGAAAGATGGAACAATCCATACAGTGACGGGCTGATAATTGAAACACAGCATTACCGCGTACATACAACACTGCTCGAACCTCTGATGCTCAAGCAAGTGCCGGCTTTCGTTGAGGCCGCATGGAAACAATATCAAAGTCAACTGCCTGTGCCCGTACAAAGCGAAGATAAATTCATCCTGTACATCTTCAAAGACCGGACACAATGGGAAGATTTCACAAAACAATTCACAGGCGACCAGTGGCCGCTATACCTGAAAATAAAAAAGGGCGCATACTTTCTTAACGGCTCCTGTGTCGCATATAATATCGGAAGAACCAGAACATTCAGCGTAATCGGGCACGAAGGGTGGCATCAGTTCTGCAACAAACATTTCAAATACAGACTGCCAAGCTGGCTCGACGAAGGAATCGCTCAATTGTTCGAACAAAGCGAATTCGACAAGGGGCTGTTTGTATTCAGCCCCGCAAAAAACTTTCAAAGACTCGGGGCTTTAAAACTTACATTCCAGAACAATCAGATTATCCCTCTGCGGGAACTCATTTCATTAAACCCCGGTGAAGTCGTTATGCAGGAAGAACCCGATAAGGCTGTTATGGCCTTTTACGCACAGGCTTATGCTCTTGTAAGGTTCTTGCGTGAAGAAGGTTATGGAAAAAGACTTTCAAACTACCATCAGATGCTGGTTGGCGCCCTGGATGGCAAATGGCCGCTCGATGAAAACGAAGCCAAAATCGCATCCGACAGAAATATTCAACTGACCGTAACGTGGAACAGATATATCGCTCAGAAACTCTTTGATATCTATATAGGCGAAAATATAGAACAACTCGAACCTGAATATCAGGCGTTCTGCAGAAAAATAGTTTATAACATCATAATAAAAAAATAGTCGTTAGTGAAAAAATGCAGGCCATTAAACAATTCTTTATCCTCGCATCTGCTTCACCAAGAAGAAAAGAACTACTTAAGAAAGCCGGTTATAAATTCGATGTGGCTGTCTCAAGTATTGATGAGTCAAAAATCAAGACTAAGGAACTAACGCCGGTCGAGTTCGCCTGCAAAGCCGCACTTGCAAAGGCAAATGATATAGCTGAAAAATTTCCCGATAAAATCATCGTCGCCGCAGATACTATCGCGGACTTCGATGGAGAAATTATTGGAAAGGCCCAAACCGCTCAGCAAGCTGAACAAATAACAAGAAAACTTTTCAGCAAACCGCACAAAATTATCACTGCAATCGCCATCGTTAAAAAAAATGCCGGACTGGAACTTGTCGATTACGATACGACTATCGTTTATCCTGTAAAAATGAGCGAAAAACAAATCGAAGAGCATATAGCCTCCGGTATCTGGAAAGACAAGGCCGGCGCTTACGCAATCCAGGAAGGCGGCGATAAATTCATCGACCATATCAACGGCAGCGAAACCAATGTAATGGGACTAAGTATGGAATTATTCGAAAAAATGATAAAAAAAGCACAGAAAAACGGCAACACCTAAATTTGTTATAACTCTCATATTTATAAATATTTATATATTAAAATAAGAAAAAGAAATATCTTGAACATCTCTAACAAAAAGCTATAATTAGGCCTAATATAGGCAATTTGTAGTTATAATACTATTAATCCTTCAGGGAAAAATTATGGCCGGAATGTTTTATTCATTGCAGGAAGTTATAGAAAAGCTCGGAAAAACCGAGGCCCAGATAAAAACACTCGTCAGAGAAGGAAAACTGAGAGAGTTCAGAGATGGGTCAAAACAACTTTACAAGGTTGAAGATGTAGATGCTCTGGCTGCTGTGCCGAAAGAAGATGCCGCCGTACTTGATGACTCACTGAAATTAGCCATCGATGAAACCGGCGAAGTATCACTTGCTCCGGAAGAAATCGATGTGCTTATGGGAGACGGCGATAAGAAAAACGAGTCCAAATTCAAGCTCGATGAAACCGGAGAATTAGTTGCCGATGAAGTTTTAGGCAAATCAGAAAAAGAAAAGACATCGCCTTTGCCGGCTGACAAGAAAAAAGATGAACAGATTGACCTCGAATCCCTTTCGAAAGAAGAAACAAAGGCCGGCCAGCCAAAACAAAAAGGTGGTTCTGCTGCCGGGGGCACCGACATATTCGCAGAACCGGCAGAAAAAGAGGAAATAACAACCGATGATACAAAAATCTCCTTAAGCGGAGACTCCATAAATGTGCTCGGCGAATCGGATACTGAATTCAAAATAAGTGACGATACCAGCGGTGAGACAAAACTTGTCCAAAAAGGACCGAAGACACTCGATGGAAAAGGCAAAGGCGAAGCGGGCGCAGCAAGGCTCGATGAGGATGTAAACCTCGAAGGTTACGGCGGAAGCGGTTCGGGACTGCTCGATTTGTCTCTGCAGGCAGATGATACATCGCTGGGAGCTGTGCTCGACGATATATATCCTGAAAGCCCTTCCGCGGCAACACCGACTGAACAAACTCCTCCGCCGGAGGATGCCGCTGTGGCCCAAGAAGCCGAAAAAATCTTCGAGGATGCCGAACCTCAACCGATAGAACAAGCCACCATGCAGGAAGCCGCACCGACAGCCGCAGCGTTCATCGCAGAACCTCCGTCCGACGCCGCCAGCAACATCTTCGGAATCACTCTTTTCGTGCCGTTAATAGCCTTGATTTATACCACTATCGTGGTTGCCTCGGGATACAAACCTATATTAAAGCTGAAGATACTGTCTTCAATTGAACCGATTATCTGGTATGTGACAGGCGGCGCTGCCGGATTGGTCTTACTTATCGCGCTGGTCAGTTCATTTATGTCTGGCGGCGGCGGGCCAAAACCGCCAAAAGTCAAACCGCCAAAGCCGGTAAAGGTTAAAAAAGAGAAAAAGGCTAAAAAGGAAAAAGAAGCCCCCGCCAAGGAAGGATAAAATCGAACAATTTCAGTTATTTTTCTCTGGCTTTTACCGCCATGCAGGGGTAGATTTTTAAGATAATATTGTTTTGCCAAATTAATAAGGGATTTTTTTCTTGTCAGGAAAGGACATAAAAATGCAGGTTTCCAGATTTTCTTTTACGTGTGTAGTTCTCTTAACAGCTTTGCTTATTTTAGGCGGATGCACTTCGCAGGAAAAATATGACGATTTAAAACTGCGGAATCGCAGTCAGCAGCAGAGAATAGACGACCTTGAAGGCCAGCTTAATGTAACAAAATTAAAACTCGCGCAAACCGAAAAACAGCTTTCCGAAGCACAAGCTGCCTGTGCAGCGGATACCGATGCTTTAACCAAAAAAGTTGAGGCGCTGCAGAGCGACATCGCAAATAAGGAAGAGCTGATTAAGAAAATGCAGGCGGCTCTTGGCGGAGCTGTTCTTCCTCCTGAACTTGCGAGCGAGCTGGAAAAATTCGCCGCTGAAAACAGCGAGATGGTCAGCTTCGATGAGGCAACCGGAATGGTTAAATTCAAAAGCGACCTGCTGTTTGAAAAAGGCAGCGACGTTGTAGCTCCCCAGGCTGCCGAACTGATGAAGAAACTGTGCGGGATACTCGGTTCTCCGGCTGCTGAAAGTTTCGATATAAGCATCGTAGGCCATACAGATGATATTCCAATCAGAAAGTCAGAGACGATGAGTATGCATCCGACAAACTGGCACCTGTCAGTCCACAGGGCTATCTCGGTCGAAAAAATTATGGAATCAAACGGCGTAAAGCCGACACGAATGAGCGTAAGGGGCTTCGGCGAATACAGACCTTTTGAAGCTAACGAAGCAAACAAAAAAGGTAATCCAAAGAACAGGCGAGTTGAAATATATCTCGTGCCTGCAGGAAAATAGTTTTAAAATTTTACGAAGAGATAAAATCCCGCACCTGAAATCATTTGGGTGCGGGATTTCCCTTATATATGAATGAACGAACCCTCATAATCATAAAACCGGATGGTATGCAGCGGCGGCTTGCGGGCGAAATTATTGCCCGTTTTGAGAAAAAAGGTCTCAAAATTGTCGCCGCCAAATTGATGAAAATAACGCCTCAATTGGCCAAAAAGCACTATGCCATACATAAAGGCAAGTACTTCTTCAACAGGCTTATTAAATATATTACGTCGGGACCGGTGCTTGTGATGGTCATTGAAGGCGAAAAGACAATCGAAATCACCCGAAAAATGATGGGGGCAACCTTTGGCTTCGATGCCCTGCCGGGAACAATCAGGGGAGATTTCGGTACATCCCAGACCTGCAATCTCATCCATGGCTCAGATTCGGCCAAATCGGCAAAAAAGGAAATCCGCCTCTTTTTCAAGCTAGCCGAAATCCTCAAATATAAAATGCCCGATGAAAACTGGCTGTAATACCCTATTGCAAAATAGCCTTGCAGAACATAACATTACCTGTTATGAAACCGGCTATTGAACAAAAAATCAAATCGCTCAGAGAACAAACCAGAAAGCACGATCTCCTATACTACGTCCAGAATAAACCCGAAATCAGCGATAAACAATACGATGAGCTTTTCAGCCAGTTAAAAAAACTCGAAACTGAACACCCCGAACTCATAACTCCCGATTCGCCGACGCAAAGAGTCAGCGAACAACCTATTGAAGGTTTCAAACAGGTAACACACGCGATTCCAATGCTGAGTATCGATAACACATACAGCGCCGAAGAACTCAGGGCATTTGATAAAAAGGTCGCAAAGATACTCGAAACAAAAAATTACAGCTATGTCGTAGAGCTTAAAATCGACGGGCTGGCGATGAGCCTGAGATATGAAAAAGGCCTGCTTGTTCTGGGGGCTACAAGAGGCGACGGTGAAAAAGGGGACGATGTTACACACAATATCAAAACAATAAGAGCCATACCCTTATCGCTTGACGGCAATGTACCCGATGTGCTGGAGGTGCGCGGCGAAGTATATATGCCCAAAAAAGCGTTTGCAAAACTCAATGAAGAAGAAGAAAAACAGGGTGAGTCTTTGTTCGCAAATCCCAGGAACGCAGCGGCAGGCTCGTTAAGGCAGCTTGACGCGAGAATCACAGCGAAAAGGAATTTATCATTCTTCGCTTACGCGATGGGCAAGACGAGCAGGAAAATCGCCAAAACCCATTGTGAAAGCCTTGAAAAACTAAAAGAGTACGGCCTGCCGGTTAACTCTAATATTACAAAGGCCAAAGATATTGAGCAGGTGATTGAAATCTGCAATAAATGGGAAAAGAAACGATTCGAGCTGGATTATCAGATTGACGGTCTTGTCATTAAAATCGACCAGCTTGACCATTATGAAATCCTCGGCACTACGGGCAGAGCGCCGAGATGGTGTATGTCATATAAATTCGCAGCAGAACAGGCTAAAACAAAAGTTCTGTCAATCGACGTCCAGGTCGGAAAAACAGGTATTCTTACGCCGGTCGCGAACTTTGAGCCGGTGCTGCTGGCGGGCACAACCGTAAAAAGAGCAAGTCTTCATAACTTTGATGAAATCGACAGGCTTGATGTCCGTGTCGGCGATACGGTAATTATCGAAAAAGCAGGCGAAATCATTCCGCAGGTCGTCGAAGTAAAAAAAGAATTCAGAAAAACAGGTGCAAAATCATTTAGTCCCCCTGCCAAATGTCCCCAATGCGGCGCAAAAGTTGAAAAAGACGAAGATGGCGTTTATATCCGATGCATAAGTTCAAATTGCCCTGCACAATTTAAAGAAAAATTGAGATACTTTGCAGGCAGAGACCAGATGGATATTGAAAATCTTGGCCCGGCAATAATCGACCAGCTCGTCGATAAAAAAATTGTCGGGGATTTTGCGGATTTATACAGCCTTGATGTGAAAACTCTTGCCGAACTTGAAAGAATGGCGGAAAAAAGCGCACAAAATGTTGTCGATGGAATCGAAAAAAGCAGAACACAGACACTTGACAGACTCATCGCTGCTCTTGGCATCCGTCATATCGGAATTCAAAACGCTGAAATCCTCGCTCAGCATTTCGGCTCAATAGATGAAATCAGAAAAGCAACTGCCGAAGAATTATCCCATATCGACCAGATTGGGCCTGTTCTGGCAAAAAGCATTTACGAATATTTCCGCGACAGCAATAATCTTAAAATCGTCGATAAGCTCATAGCGGCTGGTTTAAACCCGCAATATACAAAATCACAACAGAGCGATAAACTTGCAGGCAAAACTTTTGTCGTTACCGGCACATTAGCAAATTTCAGCCGGTCGCAAATTGAACAAACGATAAAAGAGAACGGCGGGAAACTTTCTTCAAGCGTCAGTAAAAAGACTGCTTACGTCCTTGCAGGAGCAGAGCCGGGCAGCAAACTCGACAAGGCACAACAATTAGGCGTAAAAATCATCAACGAAGAGCAATTTATGAAATTGATTGGCAAATGACGACAAACAAAGATACCGAATATATGAGACTGGCTCTTGATCTTGCCTGGAAAGGAATCGGCAGCGTCGAACCTAATCCTGCCGTTGGATGTGTTATTGTAAAAAACGGCAAAATCATCGGAAAAGGTTTCCATAAAAAGTTTGGTGGGTCCCACGCAGAAATAAACGCCCTGAAAAGCTGTAAACAGTCTTCTGCCGGGGCAACAATGTATGTTACGCTTGAGCCGTGCTGCCATTACGGAAAAACACCGCCATGCACAAACGCGATTATCAAGGCAGGCATCAAAAAAATCGCAGCAGCCACAAAAGACCCAACAAAAAAGGTCAACGGCAAAGGTTTTAAAATCCTCAAAAAGGCCGGCATGAAAGTAATAACAGGTATTTGTCAAAATGAGGCACAAATTCTAAATGCCCCATTTTTAAAATTCGCCGGAACAAAAAAACCGTGGGTAATTATCAAATGGGCACAAAGTGCAGATGGCTTTTTAGCCCGAACCGATAAAAAGCGATGGATTACTAATTCAAAAAGCAGAAAAGATGCACATAAACTGCGAAGAAAAGTCCAGGCAATCCTTGTCGGCATAAATACAGTCCTGGCAGATAATCCAATGCTCACCGCAAGACCAGATACCGGCAGGCAGCCGCTAAGAGTAGTCCTCGACAGCCGGTTAAAAATCCCGTTAGACTGCAATTTAATCAAAACCGCAAAAAAAATGCCCGTTTGTATCTTTACGACAATTGACAAGGCAAAAATAAAACAAAAAGGCGTCAAAATTGTAAAAACCGGAAAATACAAAGGTAAAATAAATCTCAAAACCGTACTTGCAGAGCTTGGCAAAAGAAATATTCAGCAGCTTTTAGTCGAAGGCGGAGAAAAAATCATAACGTCGTTCCTGAAACAAAATCTTGCCGATGAAATCATCATTTATACCTCAAATGAAAACCTCGACAAAAAAGGCAAAGTAAAAGCTTCACAAATAATGAAAAAAATATATAAACTTTACAGCCACAGAAAACACAAAGGCAAAAAAATATGAAAAAAATCGAAGTAATTGGATTGCAGACAATACCGGAGATACAGGCAGGCGACAATCTTGCTCAAATCATCTGCGATTGCGCAAAAAAAGAAAATGCCGGCATAAATGAAAAAGATATTTTTGTTCTGACAAGCAAAATCATCTCAAAGGCGATGGGCCTTACAAGAAAAAAATCTGACGTCAAGGTAAGCGAAAAAGCCTTAAAGATTTCCAAAAAGACCGGAAAAGACCCTGTCTGGGTCCAGATGATTTTCGACGCCGGACACGAGGTTGTCGCGGTAATACCGCTTGGCGGGGTGATAACAGACTATATCGCTGCCACATCAGGGGATGCCCAAACCAGCCGAAGACTTTGCAACAACGAAAAATGTCTTTTCATAACCAAAAGCCCAACCGGCAGCATCCATACCTGCGACGCGGGAATCGACGGTTCAAACCATCCGGAAGGAATCGTCAGCCTGTTTCCGGATAACCCCGATGACGAGGCTTTGAAAGTCAGGAAAGAACTTCAAAAAATCTCCGGTAAAAATATCGCTGTCATTCTGGCCGATACTGAATTGGTTCCTTACGGCACAATAGATACCCCTGTCGGTTCGTCGGGCATAGACCCCTGTCCGATGGTATTCGGCAAAAAAGATAAATTCGGCAGACCAAAATTCGGCGGTGCTGACCTTGTAGGCCTTGAGCTTACCGCCGCTTCGGCGCTGCTGTTTGGCCAAACGGACGCGGGAATTCCCGTAACAATAATAAGAGGATACGACTACCAATTTGATGAAACAAAAAATATTTCATCTGCTCCGCATTATTCAGGCAATAAGAAAGAATTTTACCAGATTATCCGGGGGACAATGAAGGCAACCTCTTATGTAGTTAAGGGCACTGTTAAAAAACTTCTGCTTCGAATCGGCTCATGGTTTATACGTTAAGCCACAGAAATTTCCCCTTTTTATTTTAGCCACAGAGCGGCATAGAGAACACAGAGAAAAAATAATGTAAAATATAGAAAAGAAAGGCCGAGTTAAATAAACTCGGCCTTGTCTAATTAGATGTTTTTGTTAGCGTTTTTTTCTCAAAATTATCCCGCCGAGGGTGAGTAAAAGAATCGTTGCCGGTTCGGGGATCACCTGTACGTTGTCTAAATTAGCCTCCAAAACAGCATTTCGGTCGATACCAGAATAACCATGACTTCCAACCATGCCAAGGTTACTGCCCAAGAATTGTAAATTCTTAGTGAAGCCTCCTCCGGGAACTGCGAGGGTGCTACTCCAAATACTTTGTGCGGTATCTCTATCAAGCACTTCCAACGCAGCAATTTTTGTATCGGAGTCGTAGCTTATCTTGAATGTGTACCACTCATTCAAAGACCATCCAGGGTAGGTACCGGCTTCGGCACCAATGCCGTTCGCAGCAACATCAAAAGAAATGCAATGACCACCGTCAGCGCGACCAATCACAGCAAAAATAAACTCACCTCCTTGACTTGTTTCTTGAAGACTGCTATCCCAGACTCCAAAGTAGAGTCCGGATGACCAATCGCACCGTGTTACATTGACATCCCACCGAAGTTCAAAACTATCAACTGGCTGAGACATTGTCTTTCCAGCATATCTGTTTGGGTAATAATCCGGATAGGTGTTAGTATTGTGAATGTAGTAAGACCCCGCAGTTGAGTTCCAATAATAATTCGATGGCTGGTCTGTAACCCAGCCCGGATCGGTTGAAAAATCCGTTGAATAAGGTACCGTTGCTGCAGAACAGATTCCAACTATTCCGATTACTAAAACGACTGTAAATAAAAAATGGTTTCTCATGTTTCACCTCCGTAAAAATTGTTAATGGATTTTTAGTCTGCATCTTAACCACAGGGGTGCTGGCTAACAAAATAGTATGACATTTTCTACACGCGGAGTGGTTAAGATGAATTTATAAAGTGTTTCATTTTCTCTTCCTCCAAATCTCACTAATAAATTTCCTGCCAAATTTGCTCCATTTTACTCTGGCACATAACTCGTGCCAAGAGAAATCCCCCTTAAAATTCACATTATGGGAACAAAACCCCAACATAATATGATGTACCGGCTTTTACCTCCGTTTCTTAAGGAAATGAGAGAAAAAGCAGGATTAACACAAAGAGAACTGGGAAAAATCATAAATAAGCCTCACAGCTACATTTACAACTGCGAAACTGCCAACAGGAGGGTTGACGTAACTGAGTTTATTGTCTGGTCAAAAGCCTGTGGAATAGACCCTAAGACCGCCTTTGTAAAACTGCTTAAAGAACTATAAATCAAAAGTGAACCGAGTGGCCGAGGTAGAGAAATAACGCTATTGCCAAAATGTGAAGTATCCACCAGTTTAATGTGAACAGTTTAAACTGACCCATATTTACCTCCACAATATAAATCCGAGATAATAAACGATACTTACTGCCGCCAGATGAACAACCCACCACCCCATATTAGGATAACGAT
>JAPLMW010000009.1 GCA_026386845.1 Phycisphaerae bacterium | reverse complement strand
CTTATTCTTTTAGATTTAAATATGCCGAAAATGAGCGGCCTGGAATTTCTAAAAGTTGTAAAAGCCGATGACCAGTTAAAAAAGATACCTGTTGTAGTTCTAACAACATCTGACGACCCGCATGATATAGAGAAAAGCTTCGAATTTAGTGCTGCCGGTTATATGACCAAGCCGGGCAATAGTAAAAACTTTATCGAAAAAATCGAAGAAATCAAACGCTACTGGACCTTAAGCGAATTACCAAGTGAAAACATAAATTTAAAGTGTTAATTCATATAAAATGAAAATAAAAGGTGAGAATTTGCAGTTGATAAAGATAAACAAAGAGCTACAGATGCAGAACGAGAAGCTGGAAGAATCACTCCGTCAAAAGGAAATGCTTCTGCGTGAGCTTCATCACAGGGTCAAAAACAATATGCAGGTAATTTCAAGCCTGCTGCGGCTGCAATCGAGAACGCTCGATGATAAAAAGGCCATCGCAGTTTTTAGCGAATGCCAGAACAGAATCAAGACAATGGCTCTTATCCACGAGAAATTCTATCACTCCGAAGACTTATCAAACATTGATTTCGAAACGTATGTTAAAGACCTGGTAAAAACTCTGGTTGAATTTTATGACGTTTCTCAGAATAAAATCACAGTAGATATAAACATAGAAAATATTTCGCTGGAAATTGATACCGCTATTTCCTGCGGCCTAATTATTAATGAGCTGATATCAAATTCTCTCAAGTATGCTTTCCCGCAGGGAGCAAAGGGTAATATCGGCGTATCTATACTGCCGGCCGAAGAAGACTATGTTGAGATGATAATCAGTGATAACGGTATCGGCCTTCCTGCCGAGCTGGATTTCCAAAAAACCGAAACATTGGGGCTTCAGATTGTCAATACTTTCGTTAAAAACCAGTTGAGCGGCGAAATTGAACTGGATAGAAGTGCGGGAACAAAATTCAAGATTAAATTTAATAAAAAGGGGGCTTAAAATGAACAACAAAAAACAAATCCTGATAGTTGAAGATGAGTCTATCGTCGCTATGGACATACGAAGGACTTTACAGAATTTAGGTTATGAGATTACCGGCACAGTCGCATCAGGTCAGGCTGCTGTCCAGGAAGCTCGACAGAATCCTCCTGATTTGGTGCTGATGGATATTGCGCTGAACGGCCCAATGGATGGCATCGAAGCCGCCGCGCAAATACGTTCAGACCTTGGCGTTCCCATTGTATATCTTACTGCCCATACTGAAGATATGACGGTGGACCGGGCAATAACAGTAGAGCCTTTCGGCTATCTGGGCAAGCCGTTTAAGGATAGAGAATTAAAAGCTGCCGTAGAAACAGCTTTAACCCTGTCTAAGAGCCAAAAAGAACTAAAAGCCAGCAAAGCCGGCTTCCATAATATAGTCGAGAAAAGCGATGCCGGCATTGTGGTGGTTGATGAAAATAAAACCATAAAATTTCTTAACCCCATGGCAAAAATTATGTTCGGATTTAAATCAAAGCATATCATTGGCGAAAAACTTGATTTTCCCGTTATTGTTGGAGAAGTAACGAATGTCGAAATTACTCGCAGCGGCAGTAAACGTGGTGTTGGGGAAATGCACACAGTAGAAACAAAATGGGAAGGTGAGCCTGCGTATATGGTATCAGTTAGAGATATCACCGATCGCAAGGAAATAGAAGATAAAGCCAGGGAGCATATGCGTGACCTGGAGTTGTTCCACGAGGCAGTGGTCGGACGGGAGCTTAAGATGATAGAACTCAAGGAACACATCGCGGAGCTTGAGGCCCAATTAGCCAAAAAATAGAAGACGAAATTTCCAATAAATTTGGGGGCGTAAAAAATGGGGGCAAAAAACGCAAAAGGGGAAAATAAACCCAATCGATGGGCCATTATTAGTCTGATCTTTACGACCCTTGCGGCGCTTACTATAAGTATTTATGGTTTTTCCTCTGGATGTTTTATTGTTCATCAAAATCTCTTTTATATTCCTATCGTTATTAGTTGTATGTTTTTCGCCAGGAAAGGTTTTGTTTTTTCTGTAATTCTTTCATTTGTATATCTTCTCCTCATTCTTCATTTTACAAAAGATTCTGCAATTATCCTGCAGGCCCTTGCAAGAGTCTTTGTTTTTGTGATTATTGCACAAATTATTACCTCCTTGTCAACAAAACGCAAGCGTATAGAAGAGAAATTGCTGCATACGTCCGTACAGTTAAAAAGCGTGATTAATTCGTCATCTCAGGTTTCTATCATCGCCACTGATCTTACCGGCAGAATTGTAACATTTAACAGTGGTGCCGAACATATGCTTGGATATTCAGCCCAGGAGATGGTGGATAAAACTCCTGTCGTTATTCATCTTAAATCAGAAGTGGCCGAGAGAGGCAGAGAGTTGACTAAAGAGCTGGGTTATCCTGTTGAAGGATTTGAGGTATTTGTTGCATATGCCAAAAAGGGTAAGTATGAAGAACGCGAATGGACTTATATAAGAAAAGATGGGAGCCGTTTAATTGTCAATCTTGTGGTAACACCTGTTCAAAATGATGCCGGCCAGATGATAGGTTTTTTGGGCGTTGCCAACGATATCACCAAACGCATAAAATCGGAAAGGGCCGCCCTGAATCTTTTGGAGGATTTGCAGGAGGCGAAAGCTTTTCTGGAAACGAGCATCGCAAGTTTCCACAATATAGTCGCAAAGAGTATCGACGGCATTGTCATCGTGGATAAAACCGGAACCGTGCAGTTTACCAACACGGCGGCTGAAACTTTTTTGGGGAACGGAGGGGAAAAACTTATCGGTCAAATTTTCCGTTTTCCTATTAACACCGGCCAAATAACGGAGATTGATATTATTCGCGATAACAAAGAACCCGGGGTTGCTGAAATGCGGGTTGTTGAGACCAAATGGAATAATAATCCGGCCTGGCTTGCTTTGCTTAGAGATATCACAGAACGGAAAAAAACCGAAGAGAAACTCAAAAAATCAATGGAAGTAAAATCAGAATTTACATCCATGGTTTCACACGAACTGCGAACGCCATTGACAGCCATAAAAGAAGGCATTGCACTTGTATTTGACGGCTTGGCCGGAGAAGTTAATGAAGAACAAAAAGAACTGCTCGGCATTTCGAAAAAGAACGTCGACAGACTCACAAGGCTTATAAATGAGGTTCTCGATCTTCAGAAACTCGACTCCGGCATGATGAAATTTAACCTTGAAGCTAATGATATAAATAAGGTTGTTAAAGACGTCTATAAAACGATGGTCTCTTTAGCAAATAACGCCGGGCTGGATTTTCTGCTTGAACTTGATAATAACCTGCCCAACTGCAGTTTCGATAGTGATAAAATTACTCAAGTCCTGGCAAACCTGGTTACTAATGCTATGAAATTTACCAAGAGAGGAAATATCACAATTAAAACCAGCCAGTACAGTGATTCGATTCGTGTTTCAGTCTCTGATACCGGCTGTGGTATCAAAAAAGAGGATATGTCTAAAATCTTTAACAGGTTTGAGCAATTAGGTCTCGGCGGTGAGAGAAAAACGGGCGGAACAGGTCTTGGCCTGGCAATTTCCAGGGAAATTATCGAGCGGCACAATGGAACAATCTGGCTGGAATCCGCATTTGGCAAGGGCTCAACGTTTACGTTTACTTTACCTGTTTGTAATACTGAAGAGCTATTGAAGAAATATATTAACAATGGGATAAAGAAAGCATCAAAAAATAACACTAAAATGTCTCTTGTTCTCGTATCTTTCGCAGGCTTTGATAAATTGAAGCAGGAGTTTTCTAATAATGAGATGGACTTCACTCTGAAAGATATGGAAGCCATTTTAGAGAGTAATCTGCACCAGGCAGATAATAGGCCGCCTCGAACAGTTGACAATGTTTTTAAACTCCATAACGAAATTTTTGTTGTTTTGGCTAACTGCGATAAAGAAAACACATTAAAGGTAAAGAGCAGATTGGAGCAGGTGCTGGATAATTACCTGGCCGACAAAAATTTGGCGGATAAGATTAAAATGCTTTGGGGATTTGCTGTGTATCCGGACGATGCGGCCACAGATGAGAATTTGGTCAGAAAAGCAAGAGAATTACAACTTACGATACCATCGGGGGTATCCGTATAATATCAGAATATTATATTGGGAGACAAAAAAATGAGTAAGAAAAGAATATTAATCGTAGATGATGAGCCGGATGTGCTGATGCTTACATCGCTCAGGTTAAGAAAGTTTGATTATGAGATTCTAACCGCTATTAACGGCAGGGACGCATTCGAGGTCATTCAGAAGGAAAAACCTGACCTGGTGCTGCTTGATTTAATCATACCGATTGCGTATGGAACAGAGATATGCAGGCGGGTCAAAAGCGACGAGAATTTAAAGCACATACCAATCATCTTATATACCGCTCACGGTGAGGTTATGATCGACGAAAAGGCAAAAAGCTTCGGTGCTGATGATTATATAGCCAAGCCATTTGATGCGGAAGAACTAACTAACAAGATAGAACGGCTTTTAACCGCACCGGCAGTTTGTAAAACAACCGCTTGATTGTTGACGACAGAAAAATGTGCTTATTGATGTCCGAGGGAATATTATGAAAAAAATATTGATTGTCGATGACGAAAAAGATGTCTTGTTGATGCTCGGGAAAAGATTAGCGTCCCAGGGATATACTGTTATTACCGCGGACAATGGCCGTGATGCTGTAACTTTGGCCAAGGCAAAACTTCCGGACCTGATTATACTTGATGTGCTGATACCGGATATGGATGGCGGAGAAATTGCTGAAAGGCTTAAGGATGACCCCGGAACCAAAAATATCCCTGTGATATTTTTGACCGCCTTACTCTCAAAGACCGAAGAATATCAGGGGAACCACATTGTCGCAGGCAACATAACTTTTGCTAAGCCTGTCGATACCGTGGAATTATTGGCTCAAATAAAAAAGCTTCTATAAGTAATTCAGGCGTCTTGTCAATTTTGAAATGTCAAAAATATACAAAGAGCGTCAGCCGCCGGCATAAATCTTTTCTTCATTGGCGATTATTGTATATGAGTATTTCGCTGGACAAAGTTTGTCACAAAGTCAGCGATGAGTCCTTCGCCTTTCATTTCTTTCATTCCAAAGGCCATAGCAGGTCGGCCGGGCTTGCCGTTTTTAGCCATTGTTATTTTGATATTCTCGAACAGGACATTGTCAATCGGACTTTCGGGCAGACCTAAAAAGACAGACGCCGCAGATTGAGCGTCATGCGCTGTAACGTTTGTTATTTTTATGTTCCTGATGTAAGGCGTAGTTTCCGTGACGGGTTTCGGATTACGGTCGGAAAGATACGGGATTTCTTCGGGCTGGGCGCCGCATTCGTAATATAAATGCATAACAATCGGACAACCCACGCCGTTCATAGTGATATTATTAAGCGTAAGATTTTCCACGCCGCCGGCTCTTCCTCGTCTGGATTTTAGTCTGATGCCGCGGTCAGTGCCGTTAAGAACACAATCGGAGATTTCTATATTTCGAATGCCGCCTGCGGTTTCTGAACCCATTACAATGCTGCCGTGGCCCCGCAGCATTTTACAATTCTTTACGACAACGTTTTCGCAGGGTTTGTTTACACGTATGCCGTCGGCCCCAATGCCGGATTTCAAAACAAGACAATCATCGTTTACATCGAAGAAGCAGTCAGATATCTGAACGCCATTGCAGGAATCGATATCCAGGCCGTCGCCGTTAAATCCATAATCGGGATTTTGAAATGTTGTGTTTTTTATTGTAACATTTTTACAATAGAGAATATGTGTATTCCAGAAAGGAGAGTTGCGGGTCGTAAAACCGTCGAGCAGCACGTTTGAGCAATTATTAAACTGGATTAACGGCGGCCTGAAAAAGAAAGATTTAATACCTCCTCCGCCGCAGGCAGACAGGTCAAGGCTGTTGTTAAGTTTTACGAATTCTTTATCGCGGGCGGAGACAGGTTCTTTGGGACCCTCTTTGCGTTTTTTAAATTCTTTCCACCAGGCCTGTCCCTGGCCGTCAATTATTCCGGGCCCTGTAATAGAGACATTCTGCAGATTTTCGCCGTAGAGGCAGGGCGAGTATCCGAAACACTCTACGCCTTCCCATCTTGATTTAACGGGTGGGTAATCATCAAAATTATCGCTGAATAATATTATCGCATCTTTCTCAAGATGCAGGTTTATATTGCTTTTTAAACGGATTGGACCGGTCAGGTATTTTCCCGGAGGAACGATTAACTTTCCATCCTTGTCTTTCGAGCATTTCTCAATAGCTTTAGAGAAAGCTGCTGTATTATTCGTTGTTCCATTTCCAACAGCCCCGAAATCACAAATATTTACCATTG
>JAPLMW010000072.1 GCA_026386845.1 Phycisphaerae bacterium | reverse complement strand
CCGAATAGGGCGTGCGGGTTCGACTCCCGCCTCGGCCAAATATATTTTTGACGGGAGCGAATTTTTGGCTGATAAGAAAATCCAGGCGATACTGTTCGATATCGGCGAAACACTGCTGAATTTCGGGAAAGTCGAGACAATCGCTCTTTTTGAAGAGGGAGGAAAACACGCTCACGAATTCCTTGGGAAACTTAATCAGCCTGTCGGGTCACAACAAATATTCCTTCTTAAACACCTGTGGATGATTCGAGCCTTCCGCGCCTGGTCATACCTCACAGGTAAAGATTTCGATTCGCTGGCACTTCTAAAAAAAATGGAGCAAAAAAAAGGTGCAAAATTGTCCGAAAAACAATGGGAAGAATACGGCTGGCAGTGGTATGAACCGCTAAGCAAATTCGCAAAAGTCGAGCCGGATATAAAACAAACCCTTGAAAAATTAAAACAGGCTGGAATGAAATTAGGCATACTTTCAAATACCTTCATAAACGCAGTAACACTGGAAAGACATTTGGCACAATTCGGCATATTAGAATTTTTAACGACAAGAGTTTATTCATATCAATTTAATTTTCGCAAGCCGGACAGCAGAATTTTTATTGAGGCGGCGAAAAAGATGGAGTGCGAACCCGCTAATGTGCTGTTCGTGGGCGACAGGTTAGATTTGGATATCGCAGGGGCAAGGGCGGCAAATATGCCGGCGGTAATCAAGAGAGCATATACGAATATAAATAAAGATATACCGCAAAATGTTATAAAAATAGAGAGGTTGGCAGAACTGCCGGAGATAGTTGAGGAAATTAATAGCCACTAAGGCCCTAAGGCACGAAGTTTTTTTATCACTGATAACGCTGATTACGCGGATTTATTTTTCACCACGAAGCTCACGAAGAACCACGAAGGGAAATCAGACACGGATTTACACAGATTAACACGGTTATTTGCTTTAAGGCGATGTTTTGCAAACACCATTAAATTCAAACCGAGTGCCTTACTTACAAGCAAGCTTGCCGTCGGCACATCGGTTTGAATTTTACTGCTGCGCAGTGGTGCCTTAAAGCAAAAATAACGTTGCCATGCCAGTAACGGCCAAACAAAATTAAGTTTTGACCCCGCACCGAGTGAAGAATAATAAATTTGGTGCGGGATTGACAAAGAGATAAAAAGCGTAGAGAATAGGGTGAAATTGCACCGGCTCAAAAGCAATCCCCGCAGTTTCCTTGCAGAAACTAAGCGCGGGGACTAAAGGGAGAAATAAAGGAATGGCAAAGAAAATACTTTGGTCGATGTCTACCACTGTACGGAATCCCGAACGTCTTGTTCCTTTTTTAAGAGTTTTAAAAAAGTTGGAAGATGTTAATTTTACCAAAGATACTCAGATGAAGTATCAGATATTGCTAATTAAGGAAAGGGTTTATAAACCAACAGATATCCCACAGCAGTACAAAACATTATTCGATGATATAACTCAGGTAATTCCCTATGATATAGCCAAAGAGGTTTTCGAGTATCAGAATTATGTCGATCCTGATATGCGTGGTAGACAATCTGTAAATCCTTTAAATAAATTAGGTTTTTCTATTGCTAAAGAAAAAATGGGCAGTGTCAAGATTACGGATCTTGGGAATCTATTTATATCGCCAGATGCTAATATAGGCCATATTTTCTTTAAAAGTCTTTTGAAGTTACAGTTTCCTAATCCTATCTCTTCAGATTTCAGTGAGAAAAAGGGATTTAATATACGCCCATTTATTGCGGTTATGCATCTTATGAAAAAAACCGAAGGTTTGAGCCAAGAGGAGTTTTTCACCTCGTGTTATTGGCCAAGAGAAAAATTTAAAGAAAATTAGTTTTATATTCCTCAGATAAAGAATATCATGGCGAAACATGGAAAAAACACATTCAATAGTTTTGTTTAATCAAAGGCAAATTCGCCGATTTTATAACGAAGAAAAAGAAGTATGGTATTTCTCCATTATAGATATTGTCGAAATCTTGACGGACTCCAGCATTCCGAGGCGGTATTGGAGCGATTTAAAAGGAAGACTAAAAAACGAAGGCAGTGAAGTGTACGAAAAAATCGTACAGTTGAAAATGGCTGCTCCTGACGGAAAACTAAGGGAAACCGACTGTTTCTCTACGGAAGATTTGCTTCGTGTAATTCAATCAATACCTTCTCCAAAGGCTGAGCCTTTTAAATTGTGGCTTGCAAAAGTTGGATATGAGAGAATAGAAGAAACTGAAGACCCGGAACTTGCTTTTGACAGAGCGATGAAAACCTACCTGCAAAAAGGTTATTCCAGAGAGTGGGTGAATCAACGATTAAAAAGTATTGAAGTTCGCAAAGAATTGACCGATGAATGGCAGGAACGGGGAATGAAAGAAGGCCTGGAGTATGCAATATTAACGGACGAGATTACAAGAGCGTGGGCAGAAAGAAGTGTAAAAGATTACAAAAAGCTTAAGGGGCTGAAGAAAGAAAATCTAAGAGATAATATGACAAATCTCGAATTGGTATTGAATATGCTCGCTGAAGTTTCAACGGCAGAAATATCCAAAAAGAAAAAACCAAAAGGCCTGGAAAATAATAAACAGATTGCCAAAGAAGGAGGATTTGCGGCAAAGAAGGCGAGATTGGAAATAGAAAAGCAGACAGGCGAAAGTGTTATAACTTCTAAAAATTCAAAACTTTTGAAGGCGAAACAAATGCCCGCTTTACCTGATAAAAATAATAAATAGCTATGGCAATACATATACTTTCAAATCTTGATTATCCAATTGGCAATATAATAAACCAAGAGTTGCAAAATGCAAACTCGGCGAGAATAGCAATTGCATTTTTAAAATATTCTGGACTCAAGGTCATAGAAAAATCTTTAGATCATTGTTTAAAAAATAATGGGAATGTTGAAATAATAGCAGGGCTTGATTTTAAGACAACCGATCCACAATCAATGCGTTATTTGATTCAACTTCAGAAATCAACGCCTAACTTAAAATTTTATTGCTACGGCGACAAAGATGTTAATAAAAACAATATTGTTTTTCATCCCAAAATTTATCTTTTCGAGAAAGGAAGGGAAACAACAGGAATTGTGGGAAGCACAAATCTGACAAGGGGAGGACTACTGACAAATTTTGAAGCGAATGTAATCTTTAAAGAAAACAAGCCTGTTTATTTCTCGCAATTAGAAGCCATCTATAATTCTGTAAAATTTACAGATTCTGTTTTTTCTCCGGATGAAGAATATTTAGTGGGGTATTCTGATGTTTATAAGGCGTTTTTACAAAATGAAGAAAACGCTTTAAAAGATAAAGGTATTCAAAAAACAGTCAATCAAATTCGAAAACGGGAAGAATTTTTGCCTGGCACTGTTCCATCGCTAAAATCTTTAATTATTGATATAATAAGGCAAAAAAACAAAGAAGGATTAGAATTTGTACCACTTCAAACAATCTACGAAGAAGCCGAAAAAATTGTGGCGGCCAAAAACTCAAAATACAAAATGGATACATTTCACAATTCTATTCGTGGTGAGTTAAACAAGCACGAAGTCAACAGCAAACATCCTGATAGTATGTCTTTGTTTATTCGCTCATCTGAGCGAAAAGGATATTATTCCCTAACAGATAAGGGCAAAAAATATGAAGGCAGATAAAAATAATAGCACGTCAGAAACAACCAATTTTCTTAAAGAATGGGTTGAAAAATGGGAAAAGAAGGGTTTTGTAAAACGTGTAATTGATGGTTTCACTTATCTTTTTCCTCCTCTCGTACATAGACCGCGATGTTTTACTTACAATCCACCAGAGGGTTGCCTATATTGTGGGAAGAAAACTTTCCGATTTCATTCCTCGATTTATGGAAAAAAGTATTATCAATGTGAAAAATGCTGGGGTATAAACCATTGACAAAAAGTATAGATTTTATTTTTGCTGATCCGCCATATAATCTATCTGGTAAAAACTATCTTACCTGCAAAAACGGAAAGGTTGCTATATGTAACAAGGGAGAATGGGACGAGATAGAGGATATACATAAATTTAACAGACAGTGGCTTGAGTCCTGCATCAGAGTTTTAGCAGATGATGGAACAATTTGGATATCAGGAACATTGCACAACCATCCATCAGTAGGCGTTTTATTGAAAAAGCTGGGTCTTTGGATAATAAATGACATTATTTGGTACAAACCTAATGCAGCCCCATTATTACAAGGCAATCGTTTTGCTCCTTCAACTGAATTAATATGGTTAGCAAGCAAATCTAAAAAATATTTCTTTAACTACGAACTGGCAAGAGAGCTTAATGGCGGCAAACAAATGCGCAACCTATGGACTTTATCTGCCACTAGGCACTTGACTATACATCCTACAGAAAAACCTGAGAGTCTAATGCAAAGAATAATATCGATCGGAAGTAAAGAAGGTAATACAGTTTTAGATCCTTTTATGGGTTCCGGAACAACAGGAGTTGTAGCTAAGCAATTAGGCAGAAACTTTATCGGTATTGAAATTGATCAATCATATTTTGATATAGCAACTCAAAGAATAGATAATGCTGTAAGAGAGCCAAGCCTGTTTGTGCCGTCCCAATCTAAGAGTAATGCTCGTCATTGCCAGCTCAGCCTTTCATAAACTATTGTGCCTTATCAAAAAATGAAAGCCTTATATAAACACAAGAGCGGGGGCTAAACACGAATAAACAAACCTGAATTATCCAATGATGAGCAGGGCAATCCAAGGGACGAAATTGAAGACGATGACAAACAGCTTGTATAACGCAACGAAGGAAAAAAATACTGTGTCGAAGGTCTGCCTTGAAATTGAAAACCATTTGCTGTTTATTTTGTAAGTAAAATCGACAAGGAAGATACAGGCAAGGGAGGTTAAAAACAGTAATCCTACGTTAATAATCGTGCACCACATAAAAAACGCTCTGACGATAGTGATATCCATAATAAATCTCCTTAATATGGGATTATTATATGCTGGGAATGAGGAAAATGGCAAAGATTAAAAAGTCGACCCCCGCAGTTTTGCCCCCGTTGATTCTCGACGAATCAGGCACAGGGGTGTCCAGGGGACAAAACTAAGCGCGGGGGCTAACCAAATAAATGAAATGATTGATTTTTTGGGGGAATTGCGGTATTGTATTAGGTCAATAACTAACCGGCAAATACGGAGCATAGAATGGTGGAAAAGGCGTATCAGAAGTGCATCAACCCCGACTGCGGAGCAGAATTCAGTTGTAATGAGTCATTTTTCAAGTGCCCCAAGTGCGGGGATTTGTTAGACGCCTGCTATAACTGGGACAAAATAAAAGTGCCGGCAAAACTATCTGATTTCGGCAAACGATGGGTGAACCGAAACGAAAAACTCGATTTTTCCGGTGTGTGGCGGTTTAGAGAACTGCTGGATTTCTGTCCAGACAATTTCAAAATAACAATCGGCGAAGGGCAAACGCTGCTGCAGCAAAACGATATGCTCGCCGAGTTTCTCGGAATGAAAAAGGGCAGTCTCCATCTTCAATACGAAGGACTTAATCCATCGGGTTCGTTTAAAGATAACGGAATGACGGCGGCATTTAGTCACGCGAAAATGGTCGGGGCGAAATCGTGCGCATGCGCATCGACGGGAAATACCAGCGCGGCAGTTGCGCTTTACGCGCATCACTGCGGAATGAAATGCACGGTGTTTATCGGGTCCGGCAGAATAGCGTTCGGCAAATTGAGCCAGGCGATGGACTACGGGGCGAAGACCATTCAAATACTCGGCGATTTCGACGACTGTATGAAACAGGTGCAGGCGGTTTGCACCGAATTGAAATTATATCTTCTTAATTCGCTAAATCCGTTCCGGCTCGAAGGGCAGAAGACAATAATGTACCGCATCCTTGAAGGATTGGGCTGGGAGGTGCCGGACTGGATAATCGTGCCGGGCGGGAATTTAGGCAACTCCAGCGCTTTCGGTAAGGCGTTTTATGAATTGAAGGCCCTTGGCCTTATCGAGCGTGTGCCGAGAATGGCAATTATCAATGCGACAGGAGCTGATACATTAACCGAACTTGTAAATAACAGGAAATTGCGCTGGAATAACAGCAGAGTTGATAATAAAATAATAAGCGATTTCTACGCAGAGCTTACGGCGAAGAAGTTTTCGCCACATACCTGCGCTTCAGCGATAGAGATTTCTCGGCCTGTGAATCTGAAAAAATGTCTTCGTGCGATAGACGTATGCAACGGCGTTGTGCGGGCGGTATCTGATGAGGCGATAGTTGATGCGAAGGCTCTGATAGGAAAGTTCGGGCTTGGCTGTGAGCCGGCGTCGGCGGCGACGATAGCGGGACTGGCGGTTCTGCTTGCGGAAAAAACAATAAAGCCGAACGAGAAGGTCGCCTGTGTACTTACGGGGCATTGTCTGAAGGACCCGAATGTTACGGTCAATTATCATAAGGAAAAAGGCGGCAAATACAGTAATCCGCCGATTGAGTGTCCTAATAATCTTGAGCAGATAATTAAACTGATGGATAAGGATTAAATAGTTGGCGCGACACGGCAAAAAAAAGGACGGCAGGATATTACAACGGATGGCATTTGCCGCTGTTGTTGCGGTATCGATTTTGATGTCGTTTTGGGCGCTTGCGGGCGAGCGGCTGGGCAATCACGAGGCCTATGTCGCAATCGCGGCGAGAGAAATGGTATCGAGCGGCAACTGGCTTATACCATATTACAACGGCGAGGCGCGACTTGAGAAGACGCCATTGAATTACTGGCTTGTGGCGGCGGCGGCAAAGGCGGCAGGCGGAGTAAATGACTGCATAGTGCGTTTGCCGAACGCGATATTGGCGGCACTTTCGGTTATCGCGATTTTTTATTTTGTTTCCGGCCGGCTGGGCACGCGAATTGCCATTCTTTCATCACTTATCTGGGCAACCTCGCTTGGCTATATCAGGTACAGTCATACGGGCAGGCCTGAGATGTCGCTTACCGTTTTTGTCGCAATCGCGATGATGAGTTTTTATTCGGCGATTAATACCTACTCCCGCAGGGAGCGGATTTTCTACAGTCTTGTTTTCTGGATTAGTTTCGCACTTGCGATGCTTGCGAAGGGTCCTGTGCCGCTGCTGATTGTTGTGCCGCCGATAATTATTTATTTAGCCGTTTTTCGAGAGTGGAAAAAAATCAAAGGCGTTATGCCGATTGTCGGATTAATTCTGTTTCTGCTTATCGTTCTGCCCTGGCCGCTGATGGCTGCCGCAAAGATGCATGAAATACAAAAGTCTTCCGTTTCGGCACAGCAGCAGACGGCTGGGCCAGAATCAACAAAGGGGCAGGGCAAAACATTGGCAGTCTGGAAAAAAGAATTTGTCGACCGGTTCATGGGCAAATACGCCTCCGGCGAAAAGCCGGGTTATTATTATCTGGGAGTGATGTTTGTTTTCTTTTTGCCGTTTTCCGCCTTTATACCGGCAGGGCTGGCGGCGCCGTTTTACCCTGTATGGGAGAAAAAGCGCGAAACGATGTTTTACCTGTGGATGTGGTTTACGGTGGGAATTGTCGCGATGACCCTGTGCGGGGGCAAGAGGCAGCATTATATTCTGCCGCTGATGCCGGCGATGGCGATTCTGGCAGGCATTATTGCCGACGATATGATATTTGTCAACAAGGCGTACAGCAAAAAGTTTGCGATGTTTTTCTGGGTGGGCCATCTGTTTGCCATTTTTTGCGTTGCGGCAGGCGCGATTATCTGTATGCGAAGTGAGCTGTATCCGCTGCAGTTTGTAACGGTAAGCACGGCAGTGGTCATAGTTGCAGTTTTGTTCAATGTATCGGTGCTGTTCTGGCTGAACAAAAAAGTTGTTGCAGTAATATGTCTTTTTGTGATTCTGTGTGTATCTATTCTTATGTGGCCTGTTCTTGGGTACGAGCAGGAA
Source organism: Phycisphaerae bacterium (assembly GCA_026386845.1). GTDB lineage: Bacteria > Planctomycetota > Phycisphaerae > Sedimentisphaerales > UBA12454 > JAPLMW01. Next base: position 24,003 of record JAPLMW010000072.1, on the reverse strand, counting down.
GATGAGAATTACATAATTTGTGATTTTGCCAGCCGAGCAGCCGCGGTGTTGGGGGGCAGAGAGATTGTTTCTTACGGCAGACTGGATCCGGCATTTGTATATTATCTGGGACGTAATGTTCCTGTTATAGAAGACGTTAACGAGATTTATGAGCGGTATCTGAACGACAGCGGCGTTATCACATTGAAAGATAATTTTGATCGGCTTAAGAACGACGAGCGGTTTAGGTTCCGCATTTCCAGCCTCGACAAGGACCGCGGACTTTTTTTAAAGGACAGTGAGGGTGAATAAGAGCAAATCCGCGGCGATAACTGAACTGGTTCTGGTTTTTTGTCTGTCGGCCTGTATCGCGCTGGTCGGCTGCAAAAAAAGCAGTCCGGCAAAGGCGCCCGCGGACAAACAATCTTCTCCCTCGCCGGCGGATAAGACCGCTGCACCGGCAACGGCAAAAAATCCTGCTGTTTCAAAGGCGATTGATGAAATTATGGCCCGCAGAAATTCGTGGAATCCGATACTTATGAATTACTACGGCAAAGAGATGCCTGATTTCAAGGTTGAGGATATAAACGGCAAAGCACACAGGCTGAAAGATTATCGCGGCAAAAATGTGATGGTGATTATGTGGGCGACGTGGTGTCAGCCATGCCTGCAGGAAATACCGCACCTTATCGTGCTTCGTGAAATAATGCCGGCGGATAAACTCGCTATTCTTGCCATTTCAAACGAAGCCGTCAGCACGATAAAGGCAACAGCGCAAAGCCGAAATATAAACTATACCGTAATTTCCAATCAGAGCACTTTGCCTGAGCCATTCAGCAGCATCAGAGGCTATCCGACAGCGTTTTTCATCAGACCTGACGGCACATTAAAACTTGTAGTCGAAGGCGGGTCGCAATTAGGCGAAATGAAAGCCATAATTCTTGCCGAATAAATGGACATCCGCCGTCGCTTCCTCCTTCGCTAAAGCTACGGAGGACGAGAAAGCTATGGCGGACAGGCAAAGACACGAAGATAAAATATTTCAGATATTAATACTTTCGGCTAAAAAAATGTTTTATTTAGTATGAATGAAAAAAACATACCACTGACGAGAATACAGAAACTCATCGGCCAGCGCATGCTCGAATCGAAACAGACGCAGCCGTGCTTTTATCTGACGGCAAAAGCGGATGTCAGCGTAGTTTCTGATTTGCGACGACAGATAGGCAAACAGTCTGGCATAAGAATTTCGATTAATGATTTTTTCATACGCGCTATGGCGGCGGCAATTGAAAAATATCCGCTGATGGCGGGCAGTTTCAAAGGCGACTATATTGAAATTGCCGAGTGCGTCAATATCGGTCTGGCGGTCGCCGCACCGAAAGGATTGGTTGTGCCGGTAGTGAAAGGCGCGAACAAGAAAAGCCTGGCAGAAATCGCAAAGGAAACCGCCGAGCTTATCGAGAAGGCGAGAAATAATAAATTAAGTCTCGATGAGATGTCGGGAGCGTGTATAACACTGACGGCACTGGGGATGTTCGGAATAGATTCATTTCTTGCGATACCATCGCCGGGGCAGTGCAGCATTCTTTCTATCGGGAAAATAATTGAGCAGCCCGTTTTATGTGAAGACAAGGCCGAGACAAGAAAGTTTATCGAGTTCGGTCTTGCCGCCGACGGCAGGATAGTAACTTATGATTATGCCGCGAAATTTCTGGTCGAAATAACAAGCCTTGTCGCAAATACAGAAAAACTTATCGCCTGAACGTTGGGAAATAACCCCGCCCCAAGTGGCGGGGGCTAAATGCTGAAGAAAGTTTTTGTGGTTTTTGCAACTTCCTGCGCAAATTTTTCGAGGGGCATCTGCTTTAATTGGGCGATTTTTCGGGCGGTGTGAATTAATAGCGCCGGTTCGTTGATTTTTTGCTTCCTGTGCGGCTCAGGAGACATATAAGGACAATCAGTTTCAATCATCATTCTTTCGAGCGGGACGATTTTGGCGGCCTCTCTTGTTAAGTCGGCATTCTTAAAAGTTATAACGCCTGTAAACGAAATGTGGAAACCTTTGTCGAGGACGATTTGTGTCTGCTCAATTGTTCCGCCCCAGCAGTGAAAGACGACGTTTTTCAGGTTATTTTTGAACTTATCAAGAATCCCCACCGTTTTGTCGAACGCTTCTCTGCTGTGTATGATTACAGGCAGACGGCAATCGGAGGCGATTTGAAGCAAGTTTTCGAAAAGATTTATTTGAGCATCCTGTTTTGAAAAATTGTAATGAAAATCCAGGCCTGTTTCGCCAATGGCAACGATTTTTTTGTGCTTCGCAAGGTTTTTGACCTGCTCAATGTCGGCGGTTGAGGTGTCGGAGGCGTAATGCGGATGAATGCCGAGGGCGCCAAAGAGATTTTCATATTTGTCGAGGATTGAAATAACTTTTTCATTCTGCCCGGCGTCAGTGCCTATGGTTATCCAGCCGGCAACGCCTGCCGCGAGGCTTCGCTGCAAAACGGCATCAAGGTCTTTTTGAAGCTGGTCAAATGTAAGATGAGCATGTGAGTCAATAAGGTTCATTTTTCGTTACGAGACATTTTTTCCTGGTTAATAATCAACAGCCATTTTTCGTGTTCAAGTTCAATAGTTTTAATATCAATGTTTTTTTGTTTCAAAGTGTTAGATATAGAGTTAAATTTGTTTTTACCATTTATTATGAATAAATAAACGAGGTCATTATTAATCATCTCCACGAACTCGGATTCCATCGTTTCAGGCATTGAAAAGGTCGGATAGGGGTCGTTTTTTCGGGTTATGTTTTCAACTTCCTGAGCGCCATAAAAGAGCAAACCATCGGCCCGCTGGTCAAGGGTTATAATTTCATAATTTCCGTTTGGGATATAGGGTTTTATTTCGGTCCATAACGCCCGTGCGTCTTTTTCTGAATTATGAAAATGTGCCAGGGCGAGTCTGGAAAATAACAGGAGCAGTATCCATAAGGAAGACAAAAGAACAGGTTTTGTGAGGGCTTTTACATTTGCTCTGTCCAGCAAAGGCTGCAATTTGTCCGTCCACAGCGGACAGACGACTATGGCGATGATTGGAAACAGAGGCAGCGAATAGAGAGGAAGTCTTGAATTTGCCAGCGAGATTATTAAAAGAGGGACGAGAGAGACCGACAACAGGAACAACCGGCTCGGATATCGCGAAAGATTTTTCCACCAGTTTGGGCTTAATATTGTTGTTTTGAACTGTTTTGTTTTTTCGAGCCAGACGGCGGTCCACGGCAACGAGCCGAATAAAAGAATTGGAATATACATAAAGACTTTCAGCGGTTCCGGATTTCGCTGATATTTTTCAGTAACCAGCCTTCCCCAGATTTGATTGTCAAAGAAATATGCCGCGGCGCCCGGCACTTTCACAGATACGTAAAAGTACCAGCCTAAGCCTATGGATAGAAACAGCAGAATACCGGGCAGCGTCCAGAGAGCGAAAAAGAATTTTTTAGTTTGCTCCGTAAGAAGCAGATATGCAAACATTCCGATACAAGGGACGAGAACAGCAGGGCCTTTTGTTAAAAAGCCAAGGCCGAGAGATATATAGAAAATGATTTTAAAAAAATTGCGGCGTTGAGAGTCTGCATTAAGCCCCAGCCAGAAACATAGAATTGAAGCAGTTGTCCATAAAGCAAGCGACGTATCCGGCGTGATAAAATTCGCGGCGGTGAACGGAACGGCCATAGTCGCGTAAATAAAAGCGCAAAGAAAAGCATTCAGTTTTTTGCCGAAGAGCGAAAAACAGAGCAGCCCCGTCAGGGCGGCGGTTAAAACGAAACAGACGGCGTTAAATAACCTGCAGGCCAGTTCGGTTTGGCCGAAGGTTTTAATTGCCGCTATTATTCCCCAGTAGAGCATCGGCGGTTTTTCGAGGAAAATTTCCTCGCCCAGCTTAGGAATGAGAAAGCTGTGGTCTTTTATCATAGTGACGGCAGTGCCGACGTAATAGCCTTCGTCCGGCTGCCAGATTCCGCGAGAACCCTGGAAAGCAAAAGCCAATATCAGCACGGCAGCGGTGAGCAGGATACTTATCGTTATTTGACGGTTAAAAGGCGTTTTCATAATGTCTTATCTGCGGTTTGGTTTTTCCATCGGTTATTAATATCACCACATCGAAGCGGAGAGGCAAATTTTCAAGTTTGTGTTTTTTTATGAAAAGATTCGCGGCCCTTGTCATTCTAACCTGCTTTGCCTTTGTAACAGCCGCTTCGGCATCGGCGAAATTCTCATTGGTCCTGGCCTTGACCTCCACAAAGACCACAGTGCCGTCACTGTCCATCATAACAAGGTCGATTTCTCCCGTTCTGCAGGAGAAATTTCTCGTCAGGGTTTTATAGCCTTTTGCCCTGAGGAATTTTTCGCATAGTTTCTGACCCTGTCTGCCGAGCAGGCGGGTGGGAGAAAGCGATTTTTTCGGATTCCTGCTGAAAAGCACAATATTTATGAGGCTTTTTGTTCAGTTCGTTTTTCTTCCGATAGTTTTACGGACTTTCCGCTTCGCTGCCTGAGATAATAAAGCTTGGCTCTTCTTGTTCTTCCGCCTCGAACGGTTTTTACACTAACGACATTGGGCGAATGCAGCGGGAAGACCCTTTCAACGCCTTCGTCGCCGACGATTCTTCGAACGATGAAAGACTCACCCATTCCCCGGCCTTTTCTGGCAATCACAGTGCCGGTGAATATCTGGATACGGGTCTTGTCGCCTTCGGTAATTTTACAATGCACATCGACCGTATCGCCCACCTCGAATTTTGGAATTTCGGTTTTTAAACTTTTCTTTTCTACCGAATCAAGTATTTCAGTTTTCACTGTTTTGCTCCTTATTTTATCATCAATCTGAGTTTTTACTTTTATTGAACAGGTCAGGCCTGTTTTTCTTTGTTTTTTCGAGGGCCTGCTGTTTTCGCCATTTTTCTATTTCCTTATGATTTCCGCTAAGCAGCACATCTGGCACTTTCAAGCCATTGAAATCCTCCGGCCTTGTATATTGCGGATATTCCAGAAGACCATCACTAAAAGAGTCATTTGCTGCCGAGTCTTCGTCGCCCAGCGCTCCGGGCAGAAGTCTTACAACAGCGTCGATTATTACCATCGCAGGCAGCTCTCCGCCGCTGAGGACATAATCGCCGATGGAAACTTCCTCGGCACCAGCGCTGATTCTGATTCTTTCGTCGAAGCCTTCGTAGTGGCCTGCAATAAGAATAATTCTCTGCTCGGCGGCAAGCTCTTTGGCGAGTCGCTGGTCGAATTTTTTTCCCTGCGGCGTGAGCAGAATAATCCGGGCGGGTCTTGAATCCTGCTTGTCCGCCGTAGCTTTAGCGAAGGTGGATTTCTGCACGTATTCGAGACAATCGAGCACGGGCTGACACATCATAACCATCCCGGCTCCGCCGCCGTAGGATTTGTCATCGACTTTTTTGTAGCTGTCTTTTGCGAAATCTCTGATATTTGAAAGAACTATTTCGACCAGGCCGTTTTGCTTCGCCCTTTTTATTATGGAGAAAGCAAGCGGCGAATCGAACATTTCCGTAAAAAGCGTAAGAACATCTATCCTAATCACTTTTTATCCGCTTGTTTTTCGGTTTTTTCCGCGGGCTTCTCGGCGGGCTTTTCTACAACCGCTTCCGCTGGTTTTTCCGCTGCCGCTTTTTCAGCAACCGCTTTTTCAGCAGCCTTTTTCGCCACCACTCTTTGCGTATTATCGAAAGGCACGCCTTTTTTCCTTGCCGCAAGTTTAGCTCTTTTTCTGCGTGCCTTGACTTGTTTGTAATGTTCGCTTTCGATGCCGATTTTCGCGATAAGCTCCGCGACAGTTTCGCTCGGCACAGCGCCGATGCCCAGCCAGTATTCGATTCTATCTTTTTTGAGGACGAGCTGTTTGGCCGGGTCTTTTTCAATCGGGTCGTAATGGCCTAACTTCTCGATAATTTTCCCGTCTCTCGGCGTGCGGGTGTCGATAGCGTTAAGCCGGAAGAAAGGCTTGTGCCTTCTTCCCATTCTCATTAGTCTTAACTTCACTGCCATAATTATTTTCCTTTCCGTTTATAATTAATATTCCTTCCGACACAAAGTCATCAGGAAACACGTTTGCCCCGTTAGAAAATCACTGTTACCAGCGGTTCTTACGGCTTTCAATCCCCATTAGTAAAATTTTAATTTTCTAACGGGGTTTGCAATTTAAAGCGTAACCGTTAATAAAAATCGCAAATAACGCCGAATCTATCCCTGCGTCCTGCGCGATTTTTTTTACCTGCTCATCCGTGAGCGAATCGGCGTTTTTCAATTCCGATTCCGTCATTATCGCAACGGCCTTTCGCAACTGGCCGATTTCATTACTGGTCGGGCTTGCCAGCATCGCAAGTTCCGCTGAGCCTTTATTATCCGCAAAAAGAGTTCTGAACTGTTTTCCGAAAGAATCGTCTGTTTTCTGAGCGACTTTTTCGAGAAACTGACACAAAGTTATTTTTTGCTCTACCGGTATCTTATTTTGCCCTTTCTTACGATTTTCTGTTTGCGTCTTGAACGCTGTTTAATTTTTTTGCCCTGGCTCATCATAGAGCCGATAGCGTCCATACCGCCTCCGGAAAACAGGGCTTTAAAGCCGCCTAAAGCTCCGCCAGACAAGGCTTTAAGCATATCCCTGCTCCGCTCAAAAGTTTTTACAAGTCCTGAAACATCGTGCTGGTCAGTGCCGGAGCCTGCGGCGATGCGCCTCCTGCGCGAGGGGGTAATTATATCGGGATTTTTTCTTTCCTCAAGTGTCATTGAGTGAATTATTGCCTCAATTTTTCCCATTTCCGACTCATCGATGTCCATACCGGCCATTTTGCCGCTCATACCGGGCAGCATTTTGAGCATATCGGCCATACCGCCCATTTTTCGGACAGTTTGCATCTGTTTTAGGAAATCGTCGAAGCCAAAGGTGCCTTTTGCCATTTTTTTCTGCATTTTCGCGGCTTCTTCGGCGTCAAACTGCTCCTGAGCCTTCTCGACCAGGCCGACGACATCGCCCATACCGAGAATTCGGCTTGCCATTCTGTCGGGGTGGAATTCTTCGAGTTTGTCTAATTTTTCGCCGACACCGATAAATTTTATTGGTTTTCCAGTAACGGCTTTGACACTTAATGCCGCTCCGCCTCTTGCGTCGCCATCGAGTTTTGTAAGGATAACGCCGTCAAGTTCAAGCCGTTGATTAAATTCCTTTGCGCTGTTGACGGCATCCTGGCCTGTCATCGCATCGCAGACTAAATAAATCTGATGAGGAGTGGTTGCTTTTGCGATGTTGGCGACCTCGGCCATCATTTCTTCATCTACGTGGAGTCTGCCGGCGGTATCCAGAATAACGGTGTCGTAGCCATTGTCTTTGGCGTGTTTTAAGGCGTTTTTTGCGACTTTAACGGAATTTTTTGAATCCGGTTCGCTGTAAACATCAATGTTTAACTGCTGACCGAGGATTATGAGCTGTTCGATAGCAGCCGGTCTCTGAAGGTCGTCTGCCACGAGGAGGGTTTTTTTGCCTTTTGAGACGATATATTTGCCGAGTTTCGCGGCGGTAGTTGTTTTTCCGCTTCCCTGAAGACCTGCGAGCAGAATTACCGTTGGGCCGGGTGTAACAAAATAGATTTTCGAATCGACAGGCCCCATTAATTTTGTCAACTCATCGTTGACGATTTTTATCATAACCTGTCCGGGCCGCAGGGCCTTTATGACTTCGGCGCCCATAGCGGCATCACGGACGTCTTTGCAGAACTGCTTTACGACGTGGTAATTTACATCCGCTTCAAGCAGGGCCTTGCGGACATCATTCATAGCGTCTGAAACGTTCGCCTCAGTTATCCTGCCGCGATTGGTCAGCACTCTGAAAACATTATTAAATTTTTCCGTTAAAGCATCAAACATAGATAAAAAAAGCCTTAAAAACCGGCTGATTCTATAGAAAAGAGCCTGTTTTTGCAAGTTATTTTGCTTAAAGTGCCGTTAAAATTGAAGTTGTGTGTTTTTCGCACAGGGAAGAGCTGTAATACAAAATTTGGATAGGTTATGTATATATTATTAATAGAAAACAATTAATTATCGGTCTTTACGGATTTTTCTTGACAAAAAGCGGGATTATGGTATAATATCTCATAATTGGGATGGGCGGAAACGTTTGTATATTTGAAAACGTTTAGATAGTGGAGGTAAGAATTATGAAGAAAAATATAGTAGTTGCGCTTTTTGCGATTTTTTTGGTTATCCCCTCTTTGGTCAACGCAGAGATAATAGGTTGGAACTGCGATGATGACGGTGATGGTGCTATCATAATGGGGACACCAACACTGACCCATGGCAGTGGCGATGAGCACACGCTTTCAATGAGCGGCATACACAACTGGTATCCGGCACATGTAGTGGGAGATTTTAACACCGACACTGAGTTGGACCCGAAAGTCTTGATTGATGAGACCGTGGACAACAACACAACTTTTGCCTGGACGGATTATCATATTGATATCGGGATGACCAAAACATTCACGATTTCAAATGTGATAACCCCGGAGGACTGGACATTTGTAATAACTCAGCCTGTATCCGGAATGCCGATACCCAATGGCGGCACCGGCTGGCTCGGAACGATAGACTACTACGTCGGTTCAGGTTCTCCAATAGCTATTGGAGACGAGGGAGAGTTTGGTTTCAAGGTTTCCTTTTTGGGCAATATAGAATTCTGCACTGAGCAGGTTCCTACGCCTGAGCCGGCAACAATGCTGCTGCTGGGTCTTGGCGCATTAGCTTTGATAAGAAAAAAATAAAGGAAGAAGATTTAGTTTTAGATTTATCGGTGAAGCGAAAAAGGGTTCGAGAATCTCGAACCCTTTTTTGTTGCGCTTATTTTGTGTTATAGAGTATCAAGCGAGTCCCTGATTTTCTCGTAGAACTCGGCGTATTTGTCCTTATCCTTTGTTTTACGGTAACTGATGGCCGACTCCGGATGCCTGTTCAATATGCCGGTAACCATAAATGGAATCAAATAGCCCCATTCAAGCTCCTTGCGCATCGGAATCATATAATCTTCTATGACTTTCAAAATCGGCGTAAGGCTGAACTTGGGATTTTTCAGGAACCCCATAATCAATTCGAGCGCACAATTTCCCGCGCCTCTTCCAATGCCGTAGAGCGAAGCATCGACGAAATTGGCGTTATGGATTATCGCCTCAATCGTATTGGCAAAGGCGAGCTGCTGATTGTTGTGGCAGTGGATTCCGATTTCCTTGCTTGCCGGCAGATGCTGGCGGTAGAGCTTGACCATATATTCAATTTGCTCGCAGTAGAAATATCCATAACTGTCAACAACATATACAACCTGCACAGGCGTCTCGGCAAGCTGGTCGAGCGCTTCGATAAGGTCTTTTTCGATTTCAATGGAAGCGGCCATTATATTGACGGTGGTTTCATAGCCGAGATCGTGAACGATTTTCAACATAGCGATGGCTTTGTCAATGTCTTTGACATAAGTAGCGACTCGTATCATATCAACGGGGCTCTGGTCAGCCGGCTTGAACTGCTGCTCCTTGACGCGATGCGCATCGACCATAATAGAGATTTTCGTATTCGATTCGATGCCGTCAATAATTCTGCTGATTTTTTCATCGTCGCAGTATTTCCACGGGCCGTAATTGGTTTCCGGTGCCAGCACTCTGCTGGAACGATAACCCATCTCCATATAGTCGATACCTGCTTCTGAAAGCGCCTTATATGCGGCTCGGACAAATTCGTCCGTGAAATAGTGATTGTTAATCAGGCCTCCATCCCTGATGGTGCAGTCAAGGACCTTGATTTTTTCTCTGAACATTTTTTACCTCAAAATTTTTGTTTCAATAATATATCGATCGTTTCTTCAACAATTTCACGTTCTATCTGAATCGCGAATTGTCCGTTTTTGCACAAAACTTTTCCTGTTTTTTGCAAAAGTACGAAACGCGGCCATTTCCGGAGGGCCTTTTTGTCTCTGCTGATTATATCAAGAATCCGCCGTTTAGTGATAGTTTTTGGTATTTTCAAACTGATATTTAATTTTCCGAATAGCTTTTTCAGCGTTTCGAGCCTTTCTTTGCCGTCAAGACCGAGTTTTTGCTCGATAATATTTGCCGCGATAATTCCTATGGCGACGGCCTGACCGTGCAGAAGTTTGTAATTGCTCGCCGATTCGACTGCGTGGCCGATTGTATGGCCGTAATTTAATATTCGCCTTTTATTTTTTTCATAAGGGTCGTCTTCGACAACGGCGGCTTTTATCTTACAGTTTTTTACAGCGATATATTCAAGAAGTTTACATTTTCTTTCGAGAATACCTTTCAGATTTTTTTGCAGATAAACAAAATACTTTTCGTCCGCAATCAGCGAATGCTTTATTGATTCGACAAGGCCCGCGTTAAACTGTTTTTCATCGAGAGTCTTTAATGTGCTTACGTCAATGAAAACAGCGGCGGGATTTTTAAATATGCCAAACGCATTTTTGCTGATTGAAGAATCGACGCCCGTTTTTCCGCCTATGGCAGAATCGGCCTGCGCAACTGTTGTTGTCGGTATTTGAATTACCGGAACGCCTCGTTTGTATATGGCGGCGACGAAGCCCGCGATGTCGCCGACGGTACCGCCGCCGAGGGCGATTACGGCGCAATCCCTGCCGAGCGATTTTCTCTCCATTTCTTCGATGATTTTCGTAACAGTGCCGATGTTCTTTGATTTTTCGCCGGCAGGAGTAATTACGTATCGCGGCAAATGTTCTTTGCCGAGCAAATTCTTAAAATGTTTTGTTTTGGCGACATTTGAATCTGTAATTAAAAACAGCTCTTTTTTCGGCAGGAGTTTTTTAATATTCGAAAGCACCGACGGCAAAAATCCGGCGCCGATAGTTATCGTATAACTGCCTTTGGAGTAAGCCGGAATTTTAACATTAATTTTCTGCATAAGGGGATATAAAGAAAAAACTAAAACACGATTTCGACCGAGATGTCATAATTTTTCAATTTCTCTCTGCCATTAAGGTCTTTCAGTTCAACCAGAAAAGCAATGCCTGCGACACTTCCTCCGATTTTTTCGATGAGGCTACAGGCGGCGGCCATAGTTCCGCCGGTCGCCAGTAAGTCGTCAACCATCAGCACATTTGCACCCTTTTTGACGGCATCACTGTGGACCTGGATAGTATCTTTTCCATATTCAAGGCCATAAGTTGCCGATTCTGTTTTATACGGGAGCTTGCCTTTTTTGCGAATAGGCACAAAACCGACGCCGAGCCTTGCGGCAACAGCGGCGCCGAAGATAAAACCGCGTGCCTCAACCGCAGCGACATAATCGATTTTTTTATTTTTATACCTGTCCGATATAATTTCGATGGCCGCGGAAAAGGCATCTTTGTCGGCTAATAACGGTGTAATATCCCTGAACAGGATGCCCTTTTTCGGCCAGTCGGGGATACTGCGCATATATTCTGTCAGATTTAATTTGCTCTTTTCCAATTTACCGTCGATTTTAATCGCTGCTTATAAGCTCGTTAAGCTGTTTTAAGGCGCTTTGCTGAAGCTGTCTTACTCTCTCACGAGTCAGTCCAAGTTTAGCACCAATCTGCTTCAAAGTCAACGGTTCTGTTCCATTGATTCCGAATCGCAGTTTGAGCACCTGAGCTTCTCTTTCATCGAGCCTATCGAGCAATTTGACGGTCTTTTGCAGTTCTTCGGCACTTGTCAGTTCATCGCCTGGAAGCTGATAGGATGCGGGAGGCATTGTTTCATCACCACTCTGATTTGTATGTGTGGATTCAGCCTGAAAGGGTGTGTTTGTGGAATCGACAATTTCTTTTATAGCGGTTACTTTTTTAACCGGCAGTTTCATTTCCTCGGCTATCTGCTCAACGGAAGGGGCGTCTGAAAGGTTTGACTGCAGGTTCGCGAGGACCTGTCTGTAGTGATTGACAAGCTCAACCATATATGTCGGAACGGATATCGGGCCGCAGTCAAGCAGCATCGCTCGCTTAATGCACTGCTTTATCCACCAGGCGGCGTAAGTGCTGAAGCGGACGCCGACAGAAGGGTCGAAAGAATCAATCGCGCGGATAAGTCCCAGATTGCCTTCCTCAATGAGGTCGGCCAGCGGCAGTTTGCCAGTGGCGAATCTTTTTGCGATACAGACAACCAATCTAAGATTGCTTCGGACAAGCTGGTCCCTGGCCAGCGGGTCATCGTGGTCTATAATCTGCTGAGCAAGCTCGCATTCCTGCTGCCGGGTCAAAAGCGGCGCAGCGTCAATTTCAGCCAGGTAATCCTTTATAGTCTCATCAAACACTATCATTTTCAGCTCCTTTTATAGGACTTTAACCACAGATTTCTTTCCGGTGGTAATATCGTCTAAAATCAGGAGTCTGTTAACCCCCACACCTATTGCACTATTTTGTAAAATAGCAGAGTTTTTTCATCAGATACCTGTTGAATCGACTTTTTTATTGGGGTTTTACACGGACCAATAGGTGTGGGGGTTAAGAAACAAAAAGGCCGTCCGGATAAAATCAGGACGGCCTTTTAAGCATTTGGATTTGCTGTTTATTCGGTTTTTTCGGTGTTACCTTCTGGTTCCTGCGGAGCGTCAATCGGCGGGATTTGAAGGCCGTCAAAGTCGCTTTTTCTCGGCTGCGAATCGGGCTGCGGCTGTGATTTTTCAGCGGAATGTTTCTGGTCCTCTTCAGCCCATTTAACCCTTCGCATAGACAGGCCGATTTTTCTCGAATCGCTGTCAACCCTGAGGATTTTTACCTCGACTTCCTGGGCAGGCTTTACGATGTCCTGCGGGCTGTCGATTTTATGGTCGGCTATTTCAGAGATGTGGAGCAGTCCTTCAAGGTCTGGCTCAAGCTCGACAAAGACACCAAAGTTGGTTATTTTCGTAACAGTTCCCTTGACGATTTGACCCGGCAGATATTTTTCCGGTATGGCGTGCACCCAGGGGTCTTCGGTAAGCTGCTTTATGCCCAGCGATATTCGCTGTTTTTCCTCGTCAACTTCAAGGACGACGCATTTTACCATTTGTTCCTTCTGCAGTGCTTCTCCGGGATGGTTGTATTTTTTCGTCCAGCTTATGTCGGATATGTGAATCAGGCCGTCAATGCCCGGCTCGATTTCGACAAAAGCGCCGTAATTTGTAAGACTTGTAATCTTTACGGTAACGATAGTTCCCGCCGGATATTTCTGCGAAGCAACCGCCCAGGGATTAGTTTCAAGCTGCTTGATGCCGAGCGATATTTCCTGTTTTTCCCTGTTGACTTCGAGGATGATGACCGTTACTTCATCACCGACTTTATAGATGTCGCCGGGGTAATTAATTTTTTTCGTCCAGCTCATTTCACTTATATGGACAAGACCTTCGACGCCTTCTTCAAGTCTTACGAAGATGCCGTAGTTCATAACATTTACCACAGCGCCTTTTGTTCTTGCGCCGATCGGGTATCGCGTCTCGATGGTTTCCCATGGGCTTGGAGTTTTCTGTTTCAGACCGAGAGAAACTTTTTCATTTTCCTTATCGACGCCGATAACAACACATTCGATTTCCTCATCAAGCCGGACGACTTCCGACGGATGGGAAACTCTTCCCCAGCTTAAATCAGATATGTGCAGCAGGCCGTCGAGACCGCCAAGGTCAACAAATACACCAAAGTCGGCGATGTTCTTGACGATGCCTTTTCTTATCTTTCCGACCTCTATTTCCGCGAGCAGTTTTTCCTTGCCTGCGGCCCTTGCCTTTTCGATGATTTTCCTTCTTGAAACGACGATGTTTTTATTTTCAGTGTCTATTTTCAGTATTTCGCACTCAACGGTCTGGCCAATAAACCTGCTTATGTCGCCGGGCTTTCTGATGTCCACCTGCGAAGCGGGCAGGAAAACAGGCACGCCGATATCGACGAGCAGGCCGCCCTTGATTCTCCGAATAACAGCGCCTTTTACAATATCCCCTTCCTTTTTCGTAGAGACGATACGCTCCCAGCCCCTGATTCTGTCGGCTTTTCTTTTGCTCAGCAGAATAAGTCCGCCGGAATCGACTTCCTCGATAAGCACTTCTATTTCATTGCCCGGCTGAATTTCCTGCGGGTCGTCAAATTCCGAAACGTCAACAACGCCTTCGCTTTTTAAACCGATTTCGAGGATTACATCGTTGCCGATTTGCTGAAGGATTCTTCCGCTCAGGATATTCCCCGGTGCGAGAACATCGACCTTCTTTTCAATTGCTTCCAATAAGAGTTTGTTTTCCGTCTCCCCAAAAAGCTCATTTACCTGAGAGTCAAGTTCCTCAGGAGTAAACCCCAGTTTACTAACAATGTTTCTATCAACCATAAAACCTTCTTTCTTTTTGTGGAGTACTTTAATCGGCTGACGCGTCCTCCACATCCGCTTTAAACGCATCAGCACTCATTTAAACAAACGACATAAAAACGCATTGACCATACCAGCCAATGCGTATCTTTCCCTGAGCAGCAATGTCTGTTATCTTTTCTTTTTTCTGGTGTCGAACCTCCGTAGGTTTTCAATAAAGCAGTCGATAATCCATTGCGGCGTAGAAGCACCAGCCGTTACGCCCGCGGTATTATTACCCAAGAGAGTATTTTTGTCAAGTTCTTTATAGTTTTGCAAGTGAAAGGTTTTAGGATTGTATTTTTTACATAACTCAGCGAGTTTTCTGGTATTTGCGCTGTGCAGACCGCCGAGGATGAACATAATGTCAACCTGTTTGCATAACTGGACAGCGCAGGTCTGCCTTTTAATGGCCTCTTTGCAGAGTGTATTTATTATTTTTAGCTCAGAAAAGCTGGTTTTGGCGATTTGGGCTATCATTTTAGCGAAATGTTCGGGGCTCTGGGTGGTTTGGCAGATGATGCCCAATTTGCGATTTTTGCCGAGGTTATTAATGTCGGTTTTGTTTCCTACCACGCAGATATCCGGGGCAGAGCCGAGAACGGCCTGGACTTCAGGATGTCCTTTATCGCCGATAATGACAACTTTGTATCCCTGCTCGTAGAGCATTTTGGCGATTTTTTGAACTCTTTTTACGAGCACACAGGTGGCATCGACGATATAGAGGCCTTTTTTCCGGATTTGTTTAAGCTGCTGCCGGCCTGCGCCGTGCGAACGAATGATAACAGTGCCTTTGGGAATCTGTTCAATATTTTCAGTAATTTTGAGTCCTGCCCGCGCTAATTGCCTGACGACGTCTTTATTGTGGATGATTTCGCCGAGGCTATAGACGTTTTTTCTTTTCGCCAGCGTTTGCTGGGCGATTTTTATGGCGTTTCTGACTCCCGGACAGAACCCGCAGCCTTGCGCAACTATGACTTTCATCCCGCACCTTCCAAATATTCAATATTTTTTTTTAGAGGAATGTATATCCAATTAGAAAATAGAAATTTAATAAGTTTGAAGGAGATTGAATAGAGGGAAGGTGCGGGATTCATATTTTATCATCCTCATAATTAAAGGGTATTCTTCCGACCTTCAATTTAAGTTCGGTTTGCATACCCCGGAGAATTCTGGTCAGATGTTTAGCAAATTCCCTGTCGCCCATCTCAACGATAGTCTGCGGCGGTATAGGCTTTCCATAAGTAACATAGACTTTATAAGGTCTGTAGAATTTTCTGTGTCTCGGCCAGCTCTCAAAGCCGCCATCGATAACTGCCGGGATAATAGGCACGTTTGCCCTTCGAGCCAAAAGGCAAAAGCCCGGCTTTATTTCCGCGATTTTTCCGTCGCTTGTTCGTGTTCCCTCAGGATATAGGACAAGACCGAAGTTGCCTTTTAACTTTTCGAGAAAGGTTTTCATGGCGGCCAGGTCGGCCTGTCCTCTTTTTATTGGTATGACATTAAATGAGTGGACGAATCTGCCGAAAAAAGGGATTTCAAAAAGCGTGTCTCTGGCAACGTAGCATAACTGCCGGTGTATCGGAGTGGCATTGAACAGCGGGTCGAGAAAACTCTGGTGATTGGATATCAGCAGAAAGCCGCCCTTTTTGGGAATATTGACAAGACCGGATGAAGTAGGCTGGAAAAACAGAACGCAGAAAAACCTGCACGCCCAGCACCACGTGAAATACCAGGTGAAACTTACAATTTTTTTAACTGTTTTTATTAATGATTTTAAGGATTTCATTTACGGTCTGCTCAAGCGTAAGGTTCGTATTGTCTATAATTACAGCGTCCTTGGCCGGCACGAGAGGGCCGGTGTTCCTGTTTTTGTCGGCGGCGTCTCTGATTTCAATTTCTTTGCGGAGTTTTGTCAGGTCAACTTTAAGACCTTTTTCAGTCAGCTCTTCGGCCCGTCTTTTTGTCCGCCGGGCAGAGTCGGCGGTAAGAAAGAATTTATAATCTGCGTCCGGAAAGACGACTGTTCCCTGGTCTCTGCCTTCGGTTACGATTTTTTGATATTTTTGAGCGAAATTTTGCTGCATTTTTACGAGCCTGCTTCGCAAGGACGGCTGCGATGCTATAAATCGCACATTTTCCGTAACTTTCGGGTCTCTTATTTGTTCGGTAATATCTTTGTTGTTTATTTTTACAGCCATTTGGTTATTTGTGATTTCAAATTTGAAATCAGCGCTGTCGATTAACTTTTCGACAGTTTCAACATTGCCAAGGTCCAATTGGCTCCTCATTGCGGCGACAGTTACGGCTCTATACATTGCGCCGGTATCGAGGAAAGCGGCGCCGATTTTTTCGGCGAGCAGTCTTGCTGTCGTGCTTTTTCCGCTTCCTGCGGGGCCGTCGATTGTGATTATTAATTTAGGCATTTACCCCCACACCAATGTTCTAAATCTTGAATATTGTCTTTCGCAATCTTTCATTTTCATTTCCTTCCATACATTTATTCCCTTGACCAAAACATTGGTGTGGGGGTTTATTTTGTAATTCTTATGGCTACAATACTCGTATCATCCATCTGGCGTGCAAGGCCGATAAAGCGTCTTCTATAAGTAAGTATATAATTAACAATCTGCTGGGCTGTGCCGGCTGCGCATTGCCTGAAGGTTTTATAGAGGTTCTGCACTCCCCAGGTTTTCTCGCTGAAGTTAACGGCATCAATAAGGCCGTCAGTGTAGAACAACAGACGGTCGTCGGCTTTAAGCTCAATGGTTTCTATTTCGTAAACGGCATTTTTTAAGACGCCGAACACGAGCCCTCCTTTTTTCAGTTCGCGTATTTTACCGCCTCTGAACAGCAGAGCCGGTTCGTGGCCGCAGTTGCAATAAGTGATGGTTTTTGCTTTTGTGTTGATGATTGCGTAGAACAAGGTGATAAATTCTCCGTCTCTGCATTCATAGCAGGCAGTAGCATTGAGTTTCTGGATGATTTCCGCGAGGGTATGTCTTTTATGTCCGCCGTCCGCGTAAGCGCGTATCATACCTCTAAAAGAGCTCATCATAAGAGCGGCCGGAATTCCCTTTCCAATTACATCGGCTATGGCAACGACAAGATTGTCTTCATCGAGCTTTATAAAGTCGTAGAGGTCTCCGCCGATGCCGAAGCAGGGTTTATATACGGCAGCAATATCAAGCGGCGGCATTTTCGGGGCGGTCTGCGGTATCATTCTTCTCTGAATGATGCCTGCCAGTCTCATCTGCTCTGCTATCTGTGCGCCCTGCAAAGCTCTTGCGTAGTTTTTTGCGTTGGTAATCGCCACGGCGCACTGCGAGGCCACCGACCTTGCAAGCGAGATATCGCTTTCCGTAAAACCGCCGTATGTCGGTCTATACAGCCGCAGCACACCTACGGGTTTATTTTTGAATTCCATTTTTACGGTAAGCTGACTGACAATGCCTTCTTTTTTTGAGGCTTGTTTATACTTTACGCGGTCATCGTCTCTCATATCGTCTATGACGACGGCCTGGCCTGCGAAAGCGGCTTTGATAACCGGGTCGTCCTTTGTTACCGGGCCTTTGTTCCTGTATTCTTCGCTCAGGCCGAAGGTGCTTCGCATTTTCAGCTCGCCGGTTTCGTCATCGAGCAGTCTTATCGAGCAGGCCGAGACGCCGGTAATTTCCACAGCGGCTCTTGCGAGTTTATCAAGCACTTCTGTGAGCGCAAAACCGCCGGCTACCAGCGTTGTGAGTTGATAAATCTGCTCTTCCCTTTGCCGTAAGGCATCCCTTAGCGGATTTGTCGATTTATTCAGAATTTTCATCCCGTTAGACCTCCTTTAATGGAGATACCGGTAATAAAATAGTATGTTTTTTCATATATTGAAACATAAATATAATCCCTAAAAGGTCTAACGGGATTCATTTTAATCCCGCCTGCGGCGGATAAATCTCTCTGCCTTATACATCGCGGCAATATCGAAAGTTTCACTATTATAACGATTTCAAGATATTTTTGAACTGCGAATATCTTATTATTTTTTGGTAATTTTCCCCGATGGACTGGCGGATATCTATACGATTGCCAAAAGAGGTTGTTCGTATTATACTAAAGCAAAAGGGAAAATCAATGACTGATATTGCAAAACATATATTTTTTTGCGGCAGGGTTCAGGGCGTCGGCTTTCGCTTCACGGCAAGAGAGGTTGCCGAGCGTTACGAGCTGACAGGCTTTGTCCGCAATACCTCCGATGGCAAGGTCGAGATACTGCTGCAGGGCCGGGAGCAGGATATTGATAATTGCATAGACGATTTGCAGCAGACTTTTTCAGTGAGGGATGTTCAGATAGAACAGGCTGAGTTTGACCCGTCCCATGAAAGTTTCGAGATAACCTTTTGACAAGTCCGCCACAAACGGACAAAAGATTTCAATACTCGATAATTTTCTTTCGCTGCTGCTTAAGAAGGCTTCTCGATTTTTTGTGCTTAAGTCTTTTTTCAACTGCGGTAAATGTTGGTTTTGTGGGCCTTCTTGTTTTCGGTTTTTTAAGTGCGTTTTCTAAAAGAATCGTCAGTTTCTCAACAGCATAATCACGATTGGCCTTTTGCGTCCTGAATTTCTGGCTTTCTACAATCAATCTGCCGTCTTTAGTTAATCTGGCAGCCAGTTTTTTAAAGATTATTTGTTTTTGCTCGTCATTTAGAAAACTGCAATTTTCAATATCGAGAGCGACGGCGACTTTAGTGTTGAGTTTGTTTACATTCTGTCCGCCGGGGCCTGAGCTTCGGCTGGCCTTGACTATAAGCTCACTTTGAGATATTTGGATTTTTTTGTTCATTATTGTTCATCGGCGGCTGGCGGACCAGCAGGCATACCAGTCTTCTTGAGGTCAGGATTTGTTCGGCGGCGAAAAGCTGAAAATAGTATTCGCCGGGGTGGCTGAAAGCAAGGCCCTCGAAGACCATTACAATTGATACGATGCTTTTTACGTCCGGGAATTTAACGGCGGCTTTTTGCCGGACGATAATTTTTTCGTCATTCTGCTCATCGACAAGTCGAACTTCGATTTCAGCTGCGTCGTGGCCGTTGGTCATTTCAGCGAAGAAAAACAGTCGTGGAAATCTTATCGGGTATTGCGGTGCAAAAATTCTGTCTATTATTCCAATTACGCTTGAGGTTTTAGTCGGCGCATCGAGCAGTACCCGTTCGCAAACTATAGTCGACAGAACAACCGGCGGAATTTGAGCCATTATTTTATTCCTTTAAAATTAACGCGCCCGGCAGGACTCGAACCTGCAACCTACGGATTCGAAGTCCGCAACTCTATCCAATTGAGCTACGGGCGCAGGACTTAACTTTCGAATTAAAAGTAATTTATCACAGAAATAACGGTTTTTCAAGAGGCTTATTATTTGTTTGATTGGATTTCGGTTATAGGTATGCCCTCAATGTAAGTCGCCCTATTGGAATAGACCGAGAATGAAGAAGAAATTAGCATAAGAAGTAACTAATTAATTTCAACCGAGACTTGGTTTAGATTATACATCTCTGCCATAAGTTTTTCTTTAATGGAATCTATTTTAGAATATGAGTTCCTTAATCTGATTTGTTCATTCTTTGTTGGTATTGGTATCTCAATTTTGTCCATTTTAGTCGAACCAAGTTTATTTGTAAAACTAAAACCAAGTTTCTTTATCTCGTTTTCAAGAACATACCTTATGTATGCTGGGTCTATCTTTCCGAAGTATTTTTTTTTCATTTTCAAGACCCTATGGTCTTCATTAGTACTAAAACGACCATTTCTGATAAATACCTTTCCAACTGAGCCGTTTCTGTTCCAAGTAAGAGAGCTATCATAATACTTTACGCCTTTAATATTATCTTTTATGAATCCTAATACACTACTTTCAGATTCAGAGCATCCATAAACGGGGATATTACCTTTGTTCTTCTCGCAGAATTGTTTTGTCATACCTGTATTAGTCTCTGGAAAATCAAATATTTTACCTATGTTAACCCTTGTGCTATTCTTTGATAGTTCTATCTCAACAGAAGCATTTTTTATATCATCTATTTTTTGCTTCAAAGACTCTCGTATTTTCATTATCTTCTTATACTTTTCCGCAAGTTCTATTTGTTCGTTTTTATCAAATTCTCCTTCTTTATTGATTGGTATAGAAACTATTACTTTACTCATTGTAGCTAAAGATGGTCGCAGAGTTCTATCAAATCCGAGAGAATGACTCTTTATCCTTAATTGATACAATAAATAATCAGCCACTATTCTGTTATCCAGAATCTTTATACATCCACAATGGTCTGTGGTTGCAAATATTTTTCCTTTCTTCATTATATTGAATTCAAATTTTCCATCTATTCCCCAAAGTAAATAATCGTGATCGAAATTTTCTATATTTGATTTTTCTAAGAAGCCGAATGGCTCAAACACATTTGCACTAAACAACGGTATCTTTCCAGAAGAATTGAAAACATCCCTCTTCAATACTCGTTCACCTATGAATATTTCAAATATATCTTTGTCAATAAGTGATATTTCTTTTATCATAAAATCTTTTTTAGCTCTTTATTGAGTTCCTCGATGGTCTTGATGGTATCATCAAACTTTTCTTTGAATTCGACTAATGTCAGAACAGTTTCCTCCTCTTCAATGCCCAGTTCCACCCTTTCTTCTGTGCTCCACCATCTATCAACCGACCAATGCTCATCTGGATTGAACTTGTCTATTGGCTGAATTTTGCATCTCGGATATGTAGATTTAAAAGACGTTTTAGAGCCCTTGAATTGATTGAATAGGCTAACCATCTCAATAAGGTTGTTATTTTCTGGTATAGGGAATCTATTTACATCGAGGGTTTCACCTATGTTGCTCACTAAATAAGTGAATACTGGCTCTTTCTGTTTGTGTTCTTTTCTTTCAATTTCACTTCTTTCTGGTTTCTTTGTTATGCATAAGATATATGTTTTCTTCGGAGTTGTGTAGAATGCGTTTATTGGCAAAGAAATTATACCGTCTATTATGCAATCCTCTTTTATGAAATTCCTTAACCTGTTGTCATTCTGCCTATTCAAAATACCATCAGGTATTATCACAAAGGCTTTTTTAGATGGTTTCAAACTCCTTATAATCCATTCCAAGAATAGGCTCTCTACTCCCATGCCATTTACTCTATAAAACTTGCGCAAATCTGCGTCATTCTTTATAGCCTCTTTGTAATTGCTGCTTCCGCTTGTCACATAAGGTGGATTGGTTAGAATCAAATCATACCTATCTTTGTCTAATTTTTTGAGTGTACCGAGAATGGTATTACTAAGTAGTTTAAACGTGGAATTAAACATATTAGAAAACTCGTCAGACATGGTTGGGTTCTTCTTTAGAAGCTCTGATATGAATATCAACATATTGGCTTTAGCCAAAATTATTGTTAACTGTTCCTCCTTTTCAAATCCCTTATCAAAACCATAAAATTTATATTTTGGTATTATTTTGTTCCCAATCATCTTGTAATAGAAGTTTACACCATTTTCTTTTACTCTCATGGGTTCAAGAATGAATCCGCCAACTCCACAAGCGGGGTCGCATATCTCTGAGTTGTCTTCCAGCTTATCTATATCTGATATTTCAATAATTGCATCAATTATGTTTCTCGGCGTGAAGAACTGACCCCAGTTTTTCTTGCTTATGCTCTCCTTCATAAACTCTTCAAACACTTTAGATTTGAAGCTTGGGTCTATGTTTCTCATCTCACCAAACTCGTTGAACTTCTTAAGTATCTTGTAGAAAACTTTGCTGTGTTCTGGAACTTTTGGATTAAGAACAGTACCATTTATTATGGTTGTTTTATCCTCTTTGCTCTCTGGAAACATCACTTTCAAGAACGCTCTTGCATTTTCTGAATAATTTTTGAAAGCCTTTTCTGGTGAAAGTGAATATATGTGCTTGAAATTTATCTTATTGCCCTTGTCATCTTCATCAAGTATATTCAAATCACTGAGATACTTGAAAATAAACAATTCAACGAATGTATAAAGACATTTTTCTGGTGTCGCTCCGCTTACCGACCAAACATCTTGCCATATTTGGCGTGCCAAACTCGTTGGGTCTTTAGTCTTCTCTTTTATCAGTTGAGAATTACTATCACTGATATTTCGCCTAACTGTTTCGAGGTTCTGTAAGCTTACTTTAGTTTTAACATTGAGTTTTGTTATATCCTGTTCATCCGATTTTTGGTCTATTGAAAACTCTTTGATAAAGTCATTTCTATTTTCATCTTTTATTATCGTATAGCTTCTCTTCTTTCCAGTAGTCTTGTCACTGTATTCGTTGCTGATATCTTCCTGTCTTGGATTGAACCAGACGAAAGAATAGCTATCCGTTGCTATCCCGACATCTGCATCAAAAACTTGACATAGGTCATTACATTGCTGGACTGTTGATTTTTTGTCGCGTTCTGATTCGAACTTTCCGCTATCCTTATGCTCTAGAACGAGTATAACCTTTATTTTGCTCTTGTTTCTTCTGTCAACCAACAGCGCATCTGGTTTCCTTGCCTCATATTTTTTGTAATCTTTGTTTGGTATTATCTTGTTTTTTTTGAGTTGCTTGATTGTTGTGCTTCCTATGTTGTAGAATTCATAATTGCCAATTAACAACCCACCATCAGAAAGACCCCGCTGTGCAATTTCTTCACTCATGAAACATTCTCATTTTTGACATAAAAACGCGATGTAAAGTTCCGTATACACACAACTTAAAACGACATCAACGGATTCGGAGTCCGCAACTCTATCCAATTGAGCTACGGGCGCAGGACTTAACTTTCGAATTAAAACAATTTACCGCAGAAATGGTAGAAATACAATAGTTTGTTTAGTCGATAAAATGAAGTAAGGAAGTAAAGAGGTAAAGAAGTAAGGAAAAACGGGCGAATCTATTCCTTGTTTCCTTAAATCCTTACTTCCTTATTTCCTGCCTATTCGAGGTGGACGACGCCGCGTTTTGAATCGGCATCGAGACTTGCCTTTTTAATTGTGTCGTAAAGCTGTCTTGACCTGTGAACTTTTTCAAATTTGAATTCAGGGTCGCTCTTGTCAGTCGTAGTCAGCACAACCGTGCCTATGCCGACCAGGGAATCGGAAAAACTCCGGGATAAACGCAGGTCGATTACGCGGAACATATCAATATTGTCTATTTGCTTTGCAAAAATACCCCTTGCCCACTCGACCCTGTCGGTGGTTATGCGGTAGCGAATGCTTTTAAGTTTGATAATTTTACAGAAGAGGACCAGCAGCGCCGCGGCTATTATTGAAATTCCTATAATGGTTCTGTATTTTTCCGTAAGGGCAATTGCGTTTGCGGAAAGTTTGAAATCAGTAAGTAGCTTATTTACCGGCCAGAACGCCAGAAAATACATAACGGCAAGCAGAATAGCCGTTTTCAGGAAACTGCCCGTAAGTACCCACATCGAAGGCGAAGCCTCGAAAAGAGGTTCTGCTTTTTCCGCATCCTTTTGTTCAGGATTTTGGGCAGGCGATTTGACGGGCCGATTCAGGAATTCGCCGCAGTAGCGGCACTTTATCGCCGCGGCCAT
>JAPLMW010000052.1 GCA_026386845.1 Phycisphaerae bacterium | reverse complement strand
GCTCATTGTAATTGCTGGTAAGATATACGGTCCGACTCTGCGGCTGGCCGACATTGGCATCCCTGATGATAATCACGGTCGGCGAGGCCTCAAACTCCTTCAAACAATTATACTGAAGCCGAACGGAGCCGCAGGAAGGATGATTAACAGTAAAAATAAGATAGCCGCCGAGGTACTTGCGGAGTTTTTCAACGTTCACCTTCGGATATAAGGTATGTGTGTCCGATATGTTGTTTGGGTCGAAAGCAACGGTAAATACGCCGCCTTCGGATTCGACTTTTGTTACGGCGAAGCGTTCGCCATCGAGACTTTTAAGAGTTACCGGGCCTGCGCCGGCATTGTTGGCATCGACAATCGAAAGAGTCATTGTATCCGGAGTTACGCGGACCTTCGTGATAACAACGGCCTTTATGGTGAGCTGAATAACCGGATTTTGGGGGTCATTGCTGGTTACGTGAACGGTCTGAGAGGTCGGGCCGGGATATGTGGGAGCGTGATACTGGATACTGAGTTGACCTGATTCGCCGGGGGCGTATTCCTTTTTCGTCAATTCAGCGACGGTGCATTTGCAGCTGCCCCTGGTCTGGCTAATATTCAGTGTGCCGGGGCCTGTGTTCTTAAAAATAAACGTGCAGTCATTGATACTGTCCGGAGAAACTTCACAAAAATCATGAACTATATTGTCGAACTCTAAACGAGGCGCAGGGCCAGGGGCGTTCGGCTCTTTGGCAGCGGCTTTTTCAGACGGTGCGGAACTTTTGGAAGCAGCCGGCTGAGCAGACGCCTTGGGACGCTTGGCCTGACTCTGATAAGAGAAAACCAGAACCAGTGAAACCATAACAAAAACCAGTAAACCGCAAAATCTATTATTCATTGTCGCTTCTCCATATAAACAATTTCGGAACGAAAACATATATTATACAATAAAATATATGTGTAAAGCAATAGCAAATTTTACCGGCAAAGAAGCCTTGTTAAACTCAAAAGGCTGTGGTAAATTAAGCCAAAATAACGAAAAAAGGGCTTTTTGCAGGTGAAGGACAAATGAATCCAGTTAGACCTTGCTAAATTTTATATGTATTTTAATATACGAAAAAACAGTAAAAGATTATACCGTTTATGAACCTGAATCCCGTTAGAAATATAAAAAATTGAAAAGAAAATTTTTAATGGGATAATATTTTAAATTAAAAAGGCAAGAACTTATGGAAAAATTGATTTCTAACGGGATAAAAGGAGGTCTAACGGGATGAACGTATTGCTGATAGGAAACGGCGGCAGGGAACATTCGATAGCGTGGAAGCTGTCGCAATCGAAACAGCTAAAGAAACTTTTCATCGCGCCCGGCAATCCGGGAACAGCTAAATGCGGGGAAAATGTCGATATAAAAGCAGAAGATTACGACAAGCTTCTTTCGTTCGCCAAGGATAATAAAATCGGGCTGGCGGTTATAGGTCCTGAAGACCCGCTGGCGGCGGGAATTGCGGACAGATTCGAGGCAGCAGGTATAAAAGCATTCGGACCCAGCGGAGCGGCGGCACAACTCGAAGCGGACAAGGTGTTCGCCAAACAAATAATGAAGGCCAACGCGATACCAACGGCGGAAAGCAGAACGTTCGACAGTTTTCACGACGCCAAAGCATATATCGCAAGCAGAGATGAAGCGGTTGTTATCAAGGCTTCGGGACTTGCAAAAGGAAAAGGAGTATTTGTCTGCGATGAACCTTCCGAAGGAATTCTCGCCGCGGAAAAAATAATGTGCGATAAAATATTCGGCGCGGCAGGGGCAAAAATCCTGGTTGAAGATAAACTGCTCGGAGAAGAAGCATCGATACTGGCATTCGTTGACGGAAGAAATATCTATGTTCTCGAAACATCGCAGGACCATAAGGCAATCGGAGACGGCGATACAGGGCCGAATACCGGCGGTATGGGCGCATACAGCCCGGCACCGGTGGTCAGCGATAAAGTGATGGACCAGATTACGCGAGAAATACTCGTGCCTATCGTCGATGGTATGAACAAAAACGGAACGCCATACAAAGGAATCCTGTACGCGGGAATTATGATTACACAGGGCGGACCGCGAGTGCTCGAATTCAACGTGCGATTCGGAGACCCGGAGACTCAGCCGATACTGGCGCGACTCAAAAGCGATTTGCTGGAAGCAATGCTGGCGACCTGCGACGGAACACTCGATAAAATCACGCTTGAATGGGACGACAGGCCGGCGGTGTGCGTCGTTATGGCTTCGGGAGGATACCCGGACGATTACGAAAAAGGAAAAGTCATTACGGGCATCGAAGAAGCAGAAAAAATACAGGATTGTTTAGTGTTTCACGCGGGAACCACAACAAAAGACGGAACAATCGTCAGCAGCGGCGGAAGAGTGCTTGGGGTAACGGCACTGGGAGGAACAATCGCCGAGGCTCAGGCGAGAGCATATAAAGGAGTTGAAAAAATAAAATTTGAGAAGGCATACTACAGAAAAGATATAGCCAATAAAGCGATTAACAAGCCGAAGAGCTAAGACTGGAAAGCTCGGGAACCGGGGTTTTGTGACAAAGAATAAAAAAATTATCTGCTGGATTATAATAATAATCGCCGCTGTCGTTGTGTGGTATCTCTATAACTGGGGCGGAAACCTGCTCAAACCCCTGGCAATCAAACAAATCAAGGAAATGACGGGAGCCAGAGTCGATATCGATAACGTAAGATTCAGATTAAGCGGAAGAATAAGTTTCGAAAATATAAGCATCGGGCCGCTGGTTAAACGGAGACCGGATAACGCTATCCTGACCGCCAAAAATCTCGATGCGTATTTTTCTCCGCTGAGCCTGCTGAAACTGGCGCCGCAGTTAAAACGACTCCGAATCAGGGATTTCGTCGTCAACCTGCAATATAATAATGATACAAAAGAGTGGAATATCCTCGCTCTGAAACTGCCGACGGGAAAAAAGAAAGCCCCGCTTCCGGAATTGCGATTCAAGGGAGGAGAAATAAAATTTGCACAAATAACTAATGGACAGGAAATTAAAACGGTCGATTGCCGGATAAAGAACGGCAATATGAAAAAAGGCCCGGGCAGCCTGACCATCGCCGAAGACGACGCAACGGAAACAAGGGGAAACAGGATATTAATAAAATGGACCACCGGCGAAAAAACACAAATCCAGGTGGATGGATACCTGCCGCTGCTGGATTTCAGACTGTTCGGAAGCAAATGCAACTTCAACAGATTTAATTCAAGAATCACCGCGGATAAGGAAAATATCATTTTTGAAAGCGTCCACTTCGCCATCGGGCCGCAGACCATAATAGACGTCAACGGCATATTACAAAATCTGAAAGAAGACCCTTCGTTTGTCTTCGCTGTTAAGACAAAAGATTTAACCGTCCGATACGAACCCGCGGATAACTGTTTTGCGCACGGGAGCAGGATATTTGATAAATTTATTCCTATGCTGCAGACATTTTTCGATTTTTTCAACCCGCAGGGACTGCTCGACCTCGATGTCGTGCTGACGGGAAAAGTAAAACAGATTGCCAAAACACAGTGCAGGGGATACTTAGGCTGCAAAGATATTTCCATTCAATACATTGAATTTCCATATCTTGTCGAACACCTGGCGGGAAAAATCGACGTTACGGAAAAAAGTATGACTATGAAAGACGTCAAAGCTTCGCACGGCAAGGTCGATATCACAATGAACGGATACTGCGGCGGATTCGCCGAGACAATGGACAGCCATGTAGTCCTGTCGAGCAAAAATATGATTCTCGACAACGACCTCTACACGGCACTGCTCGAATATCATAAAAAGCTGTGGTATATTTTCTCGCCGGCAGGGACAGTCGCGGGAGATTTCATTTTTACTGCCAAGCCGCCGGATATCAGGAAAATGGAATTATACGGCGATTTGCTCGATGTCTCAATTATGTGCCAATATTTCCCTTATCCTGTAAAAAATATTACCGGAAAAATAGCGGTCAACGGCGAGTTAATAGAACTCAATGACATTTCAAGCGTGCGAGACGGCGGCACTATCAAAATGCAGGGGCGAATCACAAAGGCAAATACGCTAAGCCCCGAATACAATTTCCAGATTCAGGCCAACGACGTCGCGGTCAACAGCGAACTTATAAGCGCATTTCCGCAGGAGCAGAAAAAATTCTTCAATAATTTTGACATACAGCAGATAAAAGGCAATGCAGATGTTTATATCCATTCTGTTGACAATAATGAGATGCCGATAGATTACCTGGCCAAGCTTAAAATACATGGAGAGTCAATAAAACATCCGCTGCTGCCGTATCCCCTGAAGAATATCGCACTCGATGCGAACCTTACGCCAACGACGCTCGAAATAGAAAAGTTCAAGGCAGATTTTAACGAAGCAAAAATTGATGCCGCAGGAACCATCTGGATAAGCACTGCGAAAGAGCCGATGGGATACTGTATGCGGCTGAAAACCCTCAATCTCAATCTCGACAGCAATCTTGTGCAGACGGTATTGGGGCAGACAAGCGCGAAACTGCTCGAAGACTATCAGTTCAAAGGACCTGTTAACCTCGAAGCTGCCGTGGCAAAAAACGCAAGAATTAAATGCCCGGCATTTGAAATCGCAGTTGACTGCCTGAGCGACAGCGCTGTTATAAACAAACTCAATCTGCCGCTGAAAGATATTACCGGCAGAGTAATAGTAAGACCTGAAAACATCGAGTTTGCCGCACTTTCAGCAACACCCGACGACAATATCGTGGACACAAATCAGCCGAGAATTACACTCGATGGAAAAATAAATATGGCGGAACAAGATATCGACGCCGCACAACTGCAATTGCACGCTGTTGATATGCGTTTTGACGAAAGACTCGAAACTGTTCTGGGAAAGATGGGAAAATACTGCAGAAAAATGTCGCTTGCGGGCAGATTCGACCTTAACTTCGATAAAATAAACTTTTACAAAGAAGAACCGAATGACAAAATACTGGCTCTCGGCGGAACTATACTCTTTAAAAACTGTTCAATCGGAGAGAATAAACCAATCAGCAACATATACGCCCTGCTTGATATCGATACTCAATACAAAATCGGGAAAGGCCTTCAAGACTGCCAATTGTTCTTAGACGTTCAAAACGTTTCAGTCAAAGGCAGGGCATTTGAGAACCTGAAAGTGCCGATAATCGTCGATACCAATGAACAAAAAATTATCGTGGAACATTTCATCGGGGACTTCCTCGGCGGGAAAATCACCGGCGCAGCCGCATTCGAGACCGACAGCGAAGGCAAACTCACAAAATATACAATCGATACGGCTCTTTCAGGAGTCAATACCGAAAACTTCGTTTCACCACAAACCAGAGGCGGTCCGGAAACCGGCGGTTCAATAAACGGCGAACTAAATCTACAGGGGAACTTTCAACAGCCCCAGGCAACAAGAGGAAGACTCACAGGCGAGGCAACCGGCATTAAACTGTGGGATAAAGGAATTGTGGTACGAATAAGAAACGCAATACTTGAAGCAATCCAAAGAGACTTTGCGTTCGATAATGTAAAAATTCAGGCCGTGATAAAAGGCAAAACAGTATATATAACCTTATTCGACCTTTATGGACCAACCGCATCGCTGCGGGGAACGGGAACTTATGAGCCTGCAAGCGATTCAATCAATATTAACTTTGTCGGATACGGCGCCGCCGGAAAGGAAAAACCCAACTTTTTCGATTCACTTACCGCAGGATTGGGAGCGGCATTTTTGAAAGTACAGGTAACGGGAAAACTTGAAAATCCTCAAATAAACGTCGAGCCGCTGCCGATTATCCAAGAATCACTGGGAATAATCGGAACAAAGTGATTTAGATTAAATGGCCCATAGTTAAAAGCTCTCTTTCGGCATCCTTTGTCCATAAACCCGCGATTAACTTATTCGCTACAGCAGGATAATATTTATGCATATCCGCAAGAGGTATCAACGGCATTTTGACAAGCTGCGGGTAAACAATAATTTTGCCAGTAATGGACCTGTTTTCAACGGCTCTGATTCCATCAACCGCACCTGCCATTCCGCTGACAGCGTCAACAGACAAATTCGTATCCAACTGATGAGCAACAACCTTTCTTAAAACGGTTTTCATATCCTCGAGCGTTGAGCCGCTTGTGCCAAACATAAACAAGCGTTTCTCTATATAAAGATTCAGGTCGATTTCGTGCCTGACGTTTATCGGTATGCCTGCAAATATATTTATTAACGCCCCAGCCATACTATTTTCAATGGACTGGACAACTAAAGCAGGTATCGGCGCCATAATCGCAAAATAACTGAACAGGTCAGGCGGCGGGCAGTTTTGGGAATTGACAAATTTCAAATCTACCGAATTTTCTTTGGCAATCTTTCTTGTTTTATTTTCAAGAACAGCTAATCTGGCACTATCAACATCGGTTGCGGTAATTGAAATGTTTTCTTTGCTCAGGCTCGCAAGCCGAATAGTATGCATCTGCCCCATCGGTCCTGCGGCGCCGACTATATTTATTCTTTCGCCGGTGCGTATTTCGCCGGTTCGAGGTATATTCTTGTAAGACTGCACCGGATTTTTGCCGGTTGTGCCAATCCAGCGGGTATTTCCATAGTGTATTCTTCCTATACCGACGGAAACCTGCCCTGATATTTTATTGCCGGCCAGAACAATATTAATTATGCCGTTAGCAGCCAGCTTATCATTAAGGATTTCAATAACATCTTTGCGGGAACCAAAATATACGATGTCGTCAAAACCTTCATTCGGAATATCACCGAGATTGGAAATTTGCCTGGTTTCAATTCCGAGCTGTTTTATTTCATCGTATTGCGACTTTTCGGCACAAAAAACATAAATTAAAGATGGGCCGCCCTGACCGGAAAAACTTTCTTTCAAGCCGCATATTTCATATCCGTCATCAGCAGCTACAAGAAGTTTGGCCGCAGGCATTATATAATTTCGCTGGCGTGTGATATATGAATTTTCCACACAGGCCCACGGCTCAACCAATGCTACAGCCGAGGCGTTCAGTTCGGCATCAACCCCAATCAGAAAACTTTCGCCGCTCTGCGGCTCCATAACAGCCCGCTCATCAAACAAGACATACTGCTGAAGCGCACCTTCAAAATTGTATCCAAACGCGGCATTTGAATTTGCGGTTTTAAGCCAGCGCCAGTCAGGCTGCACAAGGACACGCTGACCGACGTAATGATGTTTGACTTTTTCACCAACAGAGGCGACAACGCAACAGGCTTCGTGCCCCGGCACTGTCGGTTTTCCATTCGGTACATAAGACGGTATTGCCTCCAGAACAGATTTATCAATACCGGAAATAATTTCACTCTTACGAACGTGACCTGAAAACTGCTTTAGCAGCTTGAGATCGGAAAAGCACAGCCCGACGGCCTCGACTTTCGCCAATATGCCAAACGAGCCGGGCCGATATACTTCTTTATGCGAATTAACACGAAGCTCATCCGGCCCTGTCAATTCAACTGCGTATTGCGTTGCGGGAATTTTTTGTTCCATAATATCCTTAGTGCAGCATAATCTGGTCACCATCATAGCAGTATTTTGCAATGCTGTAAACGGACACATAATACCCTTAAAAGATTCTTGACAATTACAGATGATTTTGGTCTATTCAAGCAGCGAGACAGGGAAAAATGTAACTTTGGCCGGACAGGCATAAAACCTGTTTTTCACGGATGTTAAGCAGCTTAAAAAAAATATCACAAACACTACTGGCTAAACAGCAATCAGGCCTTATCATCGTAATCCTGCTGCTCGCTGTCATTCTGACTGCTTTGGCCGGTTCGCACCTCGACAAAACCACCGGCAAAACCGTAAACAACTTTTTTAATCCTCATACCCTTATGCAGACCGCCACCGATGCAAGTTTCTTTGCCGTTATGGCTGTCGGCGCAACTATGGTAATCATTTCCGGCGGCATTGATTTGAGCATCGGCTCGATATACGCCCTTTGCGGCGTAGTTACAGCAATGATGCTCAGGCATCTTAACATTGATTCGCCAACCGCTTGTTTACTGGGGATTTTCGCGTCCGTCGGGCTTGGCATAATCTGTGGAATGCTTAACGGCCTTATGGTTGTCGGACTTGAGGTGCATCCGTTTATTATCACCCTGGGAACAATGTGGATATTCAGAGGTATCGCATTCGTTATGAGCAAGGCTGAAAGCATTCTTGTGCCTGGAGCACTTACGGCATTTGCCAAGGCCAATTTAGGTTTAAACCCGGCTCTTTATCCTGTCGCAATGCTGGTTATGATTGCTGTTACCGCAGCGGGAGCTTTTTATCTTTCCAAAACCGTTATGGGCAGACACATTTACGCTGTCGGCGGCAATGCCGAGGCAAGCAGATACGCAGGTCTGCACGTTAAAAGGATAACGGTTTCAGTTTTCGCAATCTCCGGCCTGACGGCGGGCATCGCCGCCTTTATGGGCAGTGCGTATTACGGCTCAGCTTCCTGCGGAGACGCGACAGGCTATGAACTATATGTAATTGCTTCTGCCGTGGTAGGCGGAGCGAGCCTTTCAGGCGGAAGAGGCAACGCGGTCAGCGCGATGCTCGGGGCGATTTTAATTATCCTTATCCGCCAGTCAATCCGGACTTTGCACTTTGACCAGAACTACGAATGGATTATAATCGGTGCGGCGACAATCATCGCCGTTGTTCTCGACAAATTAAATGCCCAACTCACTCTCAAAAAGGCAATGAAATAAGCCTTTGAAAGGAAGCAAAGAAGTAAAGATGCAAGGAAGTAAGGAAAAAATGGCATAGGCTGATAGTTCCTTACATCATTACTTCCTTATTTCCTTGCTTCCTTGAAGCTAAAAAAATAACAAAACTTAATTTTGGAGAAACATTATGAAAAAGTTACTTATTCTTGGAGCGATTTTAGTCATTAGTCTGGTTCTAATCAGCGGCGTTAAGGCCGAGCCAAACACGCCGGCTGCTGAAGCACAGAAAAAATCGATTACAATCACTATGATTGCCAAGAGTTCCACCAATCCTGTCTTTCTCTCTGCCCGCACAGGTGCTGAGGACAAGGCAAAAGAGCTTAGCAAAAAACTCGGCATAGATATAAAAATCGACTGGCGGACTCCGCCCGCAGAGGACGGTCAGGTGCAGGCTCAGCGAATCGCACAGGCTGTTAACGAAGGCACTGATGTGATATTGGTTTCCTGCAGCAATGCGAGCAAGGTTACCGGCGCAATTAATGATGCCGTCAGCCGCGGCGTGCCGGTTTTTGCTTTTGACAGTGATGCGCCGAATTCAAAGAGATTTGCCTTTTACGGAGTTGACGATATCGAAACAGGTCAAATGGTAATGGCTGACCTCGCAAAGCTTGTCAAGGGCAAAGCCAATGTAGCGATTCTGGCCGGCAATCAAAATGCGCCGAATCTGCAAAAACGCGTCGAAGGCGCAAAAAAGGAAGCTGAAAAGTATCCGGACATAAAAATCGTCGGCACTTTTTATCATGCGGAAACCCCGCAGGATGCAGCCGCGGAAGTTCTGAGAGTAATGAACGCTTATCCGGAAATAAACGCATGGGCAATGATTGGCGGCTGGCCGCTGTTCACAACAACGCTGCTCACAGACCTTGACCCGAATAAAGTAACTGTTGTTGCCGTCGATGCCCTGCCGGCCCAGCTGCCGTATGTCGAAAAAGGCATCGCACCGGTACTGCTGGCCCAGTCAACATATCTTTGGGGCGCTATTTCCGTGGAAAAAATTATCGACAAAATCTATTTGAAGAAAGAAGTGCCTGTGATGAATAGGATGGAGCTTGTCAGGGTAACAAAAGAAAATTTATCGCAGTGGGCCAAACAGCTTAAAGACTGGGGCTTTACTGATGTGCCTGAAAGGTATCTGAAAGAACAAAAATAACCTTGCAGCAGGATTGTTATCTAAAATTTGAAAATATAACGAAACGTTTTCCCGGCGTAGTTGCGGTTGACAATGTATCGATAGAAATAGCGAAAGGTTCCTGCCATTCGCTTGTCGGCGAAAACGGTGCAGGCAAAAGTACGCTCGGAAAAATACTGGCGGGCATCCACCAGCCTGACAGCGGAAAAATATTTATAGCCGGGGTGGAAAAAAGATTCCGCCATGCCGGCGAGGCCTTTAAAGCCGGTATTGGAATGGTTCATCAGGAGCTTGAATTCTGCGAAAATCTTTCTGTCGCTGAAAACCTATGTCTTTCAGACCTGCCTGCCGGAGCCGGCATTGTTAACAAAAAACAACTTTATGAAAAAGCTCGGCAGATGCTCAAGGTAATCGGCGCAGAACACATCGACGTTGAAAAGAGACTGGGCCTGCTTACGGTCGCCAATCAGCAGCTTGTTCAGATTGCCGAGGCCGTCGGAAGAAACGCCGAGATACTGATTTTCGATGAGCCTACAAGTTCGCTGTCCCAATCGGAAACTGAAAATCTTTTTCGTCTTATTGATAAACTAAAAAGAAAATCAATCACCTGCATCTATATTTCACATCGGCTCGGCGAGATTTTCAGGCTTTGCGAAACTTTAACAGTCCTTCGCGACGGAAAAGTCATCGGCACAAAAAATATAAATGAAATAACGGAAGATAAACTAGTAGAAATGATGATAGGCAGAAGTTTTGAGGCTTATTTCCCGAAACATATAAAAAGCGAAAAAGGTCCTGAGCTTTTGCGAGTGGAAAACCTGTCAAGTCCCGGCAAATTTGAAAATGTTTCCTTTTCACTGTGTGCAGGCCAAATTCTCGGCCTGGCAGGCCTGGTCGGGGCAGGCAGAACAGAACTTGCGGAAGCCATTTTCGGTCTTGATAAAAATATAAAAGGAAAAATCTATCTTCAGGGCAAAGAGGTAAACATCACAACCCCTTCTCAGGCTCTGGGCTGCGGCATCGCCCTTGTGCCGGAAGACAGGAAACGTCATGGTCTTGTGCTTTCAATGAACGTGGCGGAAAACATTTGTCTTTCGATTCTGGAAAAAATTTCAAATTTCTTCAAATCCATAAAAAAAAGAAAGCTGCTTGAATTTGTTGACAAATATTTTAATCTGTTAAAAATCAAGGCGGCATCGCCCTGGGTACAGACGCTTAGTCTGTCCGGCGGAAATCAGCAAAAACTTGTCCTGGCAAAATCGCTCGCGACCGATTGTAACATATTGATAGTTGATGAGCCGACCAGAGGCATTGATGTCGGCGCAAAGGCTGAAATACACAGCCTGATAGACGAACTGGCAGGCAAAGGAAAGGCTGTCCTGCTTATCTCGAGCGAATTGCCGGAGCTTATCAATCTGGCGACCAATATACTTGTTTTCAGACAAGGCAAAATCGCAGGCTCTCTTGCCAGAAACGAAGTTACTCAGCAGAAGGTTCTCAGGTTAATGGCGGGACTAAGAAATTAAAGTTTAAATTTGGTTATTTAACCCGACGTATTCTTAAAGCCATATAAGGTTTGCCGGGCAGTTCGACTTTTGATTTGTTTTTGTCAATATTAGTATAGATTCGCTTTCTGACATCTTATGTCCTTGATTCAGTTGTCTTAAAAACGACAACTATTCAATTTTGCTGCAAGTAATATAACTGAAAACTTCACTCAGAACAAAATCTTTCCTGTCGAAATAAAACTGCCGCCTCTTAGTTCGATAGTTTTAGCACGCTTCATAACCCATTATGTAACAATAAGTTACGTATGCGTTTTAGTTTAAAAACGGCACTGAAAGTAATTAACAGCATAGCTAAAATGAAAAAACTTACTATAATAACCAATCTATTTTTATTTATGATTCTTGAATAAATTGAAGGGAATCATTTTATGCGCGGCAAATTTCGCTGGGTGATTTGTGCACTGTTGTTTTCCGCAACGCTGGTCAACTATATGGACCGCCAGATTCTCGGCCTGCTTAAGCCGAACCTCGCGAAGGAGCTCAACTGGAGCGAGCAGGACTACGGCAATATCGTCGTAGCTTTCCAGGCTGCATACGCCGTTGGTCAGGTAATGTTTGGACCTTTCATCGCCTGGATTGGCACAAAAAGCGCTTATGCATTTTCGATTGTGTTTTGGAGTTTGGCGGCAATATCGCACGCATTAATGAGAACGGCCTTCGGTTTCGGTGCGGCACGTTTTGCGCTGGGTCTTGGCGAATCAGGAAATTTCCCGGCAGCGATAAAGACTGTCGCTGAATGGTTCCCGCAAAAAGAACGTTCGATAGCAACCGGGCTTTTCAATACCGGTTCAAATATTGGCGCTGTCATTGCTCCGCTGCTGGTTCCGTTTTTGGCATTTCAGTTCGGCTGGCGAGGAGCTTTTGTCATTCTCGGATTGAGCGGATTTGCATGGCTGGTCTTCTGGTTTATTTTCTATGATGCGCCGGAAAAATCGCGCCGGCTAAAGTCCGAAGAACTGGCTTACATTCAAAGCAGTGACATGAAATCCGAAACAGAAAAAATCTCCTGGGTCAAAATGCTTTCCTATCGGCAGACCTGGGCTTATGTAGCCACCGGCATATTTGTTGGACCGGTCTGGTGGTTTTATCTTTTCTGGCTGCCGGACTTTTTCAGCAAACAGTTCGGCCTGAACCTCAAAACGTTCGGCCTGCCGCTTGTCGCAGTCTATTCGGTAACCTGCTTAGGCAGTATCGGAGGCGGCTGGCTATCGCCATGGTTACTTAATAAAGGCTTTTCACTTAACGCCGCAAGAAAAATTGCTTCACTTATTTGCGCATGCTGCACATTGCCGGTTATTTTCTCGACTCGTGTCCAATATGTCTGGCTGGCAACGGGTTTCTTCGCATTGGCCGCGGCTGCGCATCAAGGCTGGTCGGCCACTATGTACACAGTTGTTTCTGATATTTTTCCAAAGAAAGCAGTCGCGTCCGTTGTAGGACTGGCCGGCACTATTGCCGCAGTGGCATCAATGGGTTTTTCCTGGATGGTAGGACATATCCTGCAAGGCACCGGCACGTATGACAAAATTATGCTGGTCTGCGGAAGTGCGTATATCGTCGCCTGGATGATATTTCATATTATTGTTCCAAAAATCAAACCTATAGAGATTTAACGATTAATTATATAAAAATAAAAGGGATACGTTTATGAGTTGCAAAAAGATTATAGGATTCGCTTTAACGATTTGTATTTTTTTAGCCGGATGCAATGAAAACACATTAAAGAAAACTCAGACGGCTAAAACCGACCGCAAAATACGTATTGTTCTTGTGGGCGATTCTACAGTTACAGATAAAGCGGGCTGGGGACTCGGTTTCAAGCAATACCTGACCAACCGTGCAGAGTGCATCAACACATCTGCCGGCGGCAGAAGCTCCAAAAGTTTCATCAACGAAAGCCGCTGGGCTCAGGCTCTTGAGCTCAAAGGCGATTACTATTTAATCCAGTTCGGCCACAATGACGAACCCGGCAAAGGCCCGGAACGTTCAACAGATGCCAACACTACTTATCGCGAATTTATGACGCGATACGTGGACGAGGCCCGTGCAATCGGCGCCAAACCGATTCTGGTTACCTCGCTCGTTCGCCGTCAGTGGGACAAGTCCGGCAGCGGTAAAATTAATTCGAGCCTGATACCTTATGTTGAAGTTGTGAAAAAAATCGCAAAGGAGAAAAACGTTCCGCTCGTTGACCTTCACGCCCGCAGCAAAGAATTGTGCGAACAGTTAGGCAAAGAAAAATGCCTGGAGTTCAGCCCTGTCAAAGATAATAATCAGCCTGATAACATGCATCTCAACGCCAAAGGCAGTGTTATGTTTGCACGTCTCGTCGTTGAGGAACTGGCTGTCGCAGTACCGGAACTTAAACCCTGTTTCCGCAGCAAACCCGCCGGCGGCACGAATATAGCAGCAGAAAAGGTTTTTGATGTCCGCCGGTTCGGCGCCAAAGGCGACGGCAAAACGCTTGACACAGAGGCAATTCAGAAGGCACTTGACGAATGCGGTAAGGCCGGCAGCGGAACCGTCCGGCTGACGGCAGGTATATATCTGAGCAAACCTATTTTCCTGAGAAGCGGCACTACGCTTCAGCTTGACGAAGGTGCAACCCTGAAAGCCACGGATGAACCAAATGATTTCACGGATCCAGATGGCGGCAATAACCCATTGGGATTCGTTAACGGCAATGCTCTCACCAACATAACTATTGCAGGCAAAGGCACAATTGACGGCTCCGGCGCCCGCTGGTGGGAGCCGGTCAGGCAGGCCAAAAAGAATAAACAGCCTGAGCCGCGACGCCGTCCGCGAATGGTGGTCCTGAACGGCTGCGTAGGCGTGCGAATTAAGGATATTACACTGACCAATTCACCGAGTTTTCATATTGTCCCAAGGGATTGCGAAGATGTGGACATCGTAAGGGTAACTATTCGAGCGCCGGAAGATGCGCCTAACACAGACGCCATTGACCCGAGCACCAGCCGCTATGTCCGCATTTCCGATTGCGTCATTGACGCCGGCGATGATAATATCGCTATCAAATCCGGCCGCGCCGATGCGGCGCACCCGAATGCCGCCGCTGAATATATCACCGTTGCCAACTGCACATTCCTTCACGGCCACGGTATGTCTATCGGCAGCGAAACCACCGGCGGTGTGCGAAACCTCACTGTTAAGCACTGCTCTTTTGAAAATACCGAAAGCGGCATCCGAATCAAATCCGCCCGCGGCAAAGGCGGAATTGTCGAAAACGCTGTTTATAACGATATCTCAATGAAAAATGTGGGATTGCCTATCAACATTACCGCTTATTATCCAAAAGTTCCAAAAGATAGCAATGATATGCAGCCTTTAACAGCAATTTCTAAAACACCGATGTATCGGAAAATTTATATTACGAACCTGACGGCTACAAGCCCCAAGAGCGCAGGCTTTATTGTCGGTGTGCCTGAGGCCCCGATATCGGATGTCGTATTGGAAAACGTTCATATTACTGCTCCCAAGGGTTTGACGGTTCGTAATGCAAAGGTAATCCTCAAAAACGTAAAAATTGAAACGCAGGAAGGTCCGCCGTTCATATTGGAGAGCGGCGCGGCAGTCGAAGGATTAGAGCAAACGAAAAAGTAAAGTTACTCTATTATAACGGCGTCTGGTTTTACATTTTTGCCAAACTGAATCTTTTTATCTATTTGGGGCTTATCGACGCCTTTTAAACGGATTGCTGCCGTTCTGCCGCCTTCCAGTTTTATGAAAACCTCATTGGAATCCGGCAAGGTTACATTCTCTATAACAAAATTTCGGCTGTTATATAACTCAAGGGTAGGGAATTTGGCCGGTATTATCCTGACATTTTTTAATTTTATGTCATCCGCTTCAATGCAAGTCATACCGGCATTGGCGGAAATAACAATATTTTCCATATTAATTTTTTGAATCGGCATTTCAGGCAGTCCCCGCAGCCATATACCTCTGGCGGCGCCGCTGCATATAATATTTCTGATATGAATATTTTGAAACTTTGGGGTTTCTTCGCTTACCAGCGGTATGACTTCCTTGTCCTCAGACGTATCATCACCGGCAAGAGCAACTCTGCTTCCATAATACATATCGAATTGAATAGCATCGGTCGGGATATCTTTCATACGAATACCCTGAATGAAGATGTTCTCAACAACACCGCCGCGGCCACGAGTGCTTTTGAACCGCAACCCAACATCGGTACCAAGAAAATCACAATTGCGGATGTAAATGTTGCGAACGCCGCCGGACATCTCGCTGCCAACGGTAAAACCGCCATGCCCGTGATAGACAACACAATCGCTGATTGCAACATTTTCAGTCGGCCTGTTTCTCCGACGGCCATATTCATTTCTGCCTGATTTCATGCAAATAGCATCATCGCCGACATCAAACCGGCAATTGGTAATAATAACATTGCGGCAGGATTCCACATCCAGGCCGTCTCCATTCTGAGAATACCACGGATTCAGGACAACGATATTACGGATAATCACATTCTCGCACATCAGCGGATGAATATTCCAGCCGGGGGAATTCTGAAAAGTCGGCCCGTCAAGCAATACATTCTTACACTCAACCAATCCGACCAGAACCGGGCGCAAAAACTGGCGTGCAGCGGCATATTCATTAATGTCCGCGCCTCGCGCATCAAGTTCAGCAACTGTCTTTGGGCCATTCATAGCCTCCTGTGACGGGTACCAGATACTTCCACTGCTGTCTACAACTCCGCCGGAATTCGTTAGTTTCCTCCATTGATTCTCTGTCATTTTGACCTTTTTGACAGGCCGCCACGCTTGTCCGCTGCCGTCAAAAATTCCAGAGCCGGTTATAGCAACATTTTTAAGGTTCTCACCAAACAGCGGCGGCGAGCAGCGAACTGCCGCCGAACCTTCCCATGTTCTTCTAACCAAAGGATAATCTTCAAAATTCGGGCTAAACAGAACAACTGCACCCTGTTCAAGATGCAAATTCAGATTGCTCTTAAGCTGGATTGAACCAGTCAGCCATAAGCCTGCGGGCACAATCACGCGTCCACCCCCGGCATCCGCACAGGCATTAATTGCCTTTGCAAAGGCCTGGGTATTCTTCGTGTGTCCATCGCCTACGGCGCCGTAATCTGTTATACGAAAGGTTTTGTTTGGAAACTTTGGTTCTTTTATATCCGGCACGCAAAACGGCAAATCGGCTGCGGCTGTTGTAATTTGCTTTGCATCGACAGATAGCGTGCAATCAACCGTTATCAAAAAATAAATAATAAACAGAACAGAATAAACACTCATTTTATTCAAATTCTGTTTCCGCTTTTCGAACTTATTCATTTTTGAGCCTCCGATAAAGTAAACAGCATCACCCAGTATAGTCTGTGAATATGCCGCCAAGTTTGCACCAATATAAATAATTTTCCTGCGATTTCCACATTCTTTCAATTATTTGGAGTTTTAAAGACACAAGAAATGTTCAGAATTTTCGGCAGAATAAAAAGGTGGGATTGTAACCTTATTCTACAAAACAAGTTACCTGACGAGGCCGAAGGGGCTCTCCGCAGTCCTATGTCCTATGAACTCCTAATGGATACTTTAGCATGCTTATCAGAAGATACGCCCACGGCTAAACAATGTCCCTGCAAAATGCCGAAATATAGATATATGATAATATGGCCTATTTTGGTTTTATTAAAGTGCCTGGGCATGCTTAATAGTACTCAAAAC
This sequence comes from Phycisphaerae bacterium, assembly GCA_026386845.1. GTDB lineage: Bacteria > Planctomycetota > Phycisphaerae > Sedimentisphaerales > UBA12454 > JAPLMW01. The sequence continues at coordinate 582 of JAPLMW010000052.1, read as the reverse complement.
GTTGTTTTAGGCGATTTTATCAGGATATCAGGGTCAGCAGCACAATCATAGAGTTATGACTGGGATTTTGGATAAATCTTTGCTGTATTGGGAAAACAAAATAACCTGTTCTGAAAGATAGTTATGGCTCTATTAAAAATAAAACCACAAATTGCAAAGTTACTGACAAAAGCAATTTCTAAAACCAAGACTATATCCGAAGCTGAGGAAAAGAAACAAAATGCTAAAACTGAAAGAGCTAACGCTGACGCTAAAAGGCTTATCGCCGAAATCAAGTTGAAAGCTGACCAGAAAAGGGAACTATATAGCCAAATCATATCGAAAGTCAAATCAGAATCCGAGCAGTTGATATCCCAGGTCAGGACAGAAGCTCAGGAGACTATCGACAGCGTCAGAGCTGAATCCGCTGAGAAAGAAAAGAGTTATGAGGAACGGATATCTCAAATTGAGGCTGATGCCAAAAGGTCGATAGTGAAGGAACAGGCAAAAGCCCAGGAAACCATATCTGCTCTTAAAGCAGAAACTGATGCGAAGTCAAAGACTTACGAAGAAGAAATAGCGAAAATCAGGGCAGAGTCTGAA